>SDWN01000175.1 GCA_004195305.1 Neptunomonas sp.
GTATCGGTGAGCGTGTTTCGGGGTAATACAAACCGTGGGCGATGTTAAAACCCACTCAGTAGAGGATCGAAGCGAATGGTCGTTATTCGTTTAGCTCGTGGAGGCTCCAAAAAGCGTCCTTTTTATCATATTTCAGTTGCAGATCAGCGCAATGCTCGTGACGGTCGCTTTATTGAGCGTCTGGGTTTCTTTAATCCGGTTGCCCGTGGTCAGGAAGAGCGTCTGCGTGTTGACTTGGAGCGCGTTGCATACTGGACCGGCCGTGGTGCTCAACCGAGCGACCGTGTTGCCGCTCTGTTGAAAGACGCTGCCAAGGCTGCAGTGTAATTGATTAATGTTGGCAATCGAGTCTGCTGATGGCTATTGAGGCTAAGCCCCAGAACACCGATGAAAATCTGGTGGTGCTGGGTAAAATAACATCGCTCTACGGTGTGCGTGGGTGGGTCAAGGTCTTCTCCCATACTGAGCCGATGGATAATATTCTCAACTATGCCCCCTGGAAGCTAAAACTGAATGGCCGTTGGCAAACAGTAGAAGTGGAACAGGGTAAACGTCATAGCAAAGGCTTGGTCGCCAAGCTGGTTGGTTGTGATGATCGTGATAGTGCCAGCGTGTTCTGCGGTGGTGAGATCTACGGCGATCGCAACAAGTTGCCCGCCCTCGAGCAGGGAGATTACTACTGGCACCAACTGGAAAAATTGAATGTGGTGACTGAATCCGGTGTTGAGCTGGGTCAGGTCGATCACTTGATGGCAACAGGCTCCAATGACGTGCTGGTACTTAAAAGCACGCCCCAGAGCGTTGACGAGCGGGAGCGGATGATTCCGTACCTGCCGGATCAGGTGGTCAAAGAGGTTAACCTTGAGCAAGGTACCATTCGGGTCGATTGGGATCCGGAGTTTTAGTTCGTGTGGGTAGGAGTGGTTACGCTGTTCCCCGAGATGTTCCAGGCGATCACCGAATACGGTGTCACCGGGCGAGCCGTCAAAAACGGCTTGATCAGTCTCGAGTGTTGGAATCCACGGGATTTTACCCACGATAAGCATCGGACTGTCGATGACCGACCCTATGGGGGCGGACCCGGAATGCTGATGAAAGTGCAGCCATTACGGGATGCGATCCAGGCGGCTAAAGCCGCCGCAGGGGACCAGGCCAGAGTAATCTACCTGTCACCTCAAGGGCGAAAGCTGGATCAGGCGGGTGTCAGGGAACTGGCCGCGCGCGACAGCCTGGTGTTGGTAGCCGGACGATACGAAGGTATCGATGAACGGCTGCTGGAGACCGAGATCGACGAAGAGTGGTCCCTTGGGGACTTCGTGGTTAGCGGCGGTGAACTACCGGCGATGACTCTGATCGATGCGGTTTCACGATTGGTGCCCGGGGTGTTGGGGCACGAGGACTCGGCTGCCGAGGACTCGTTTGAGGATGGTTTGTTGGATTGTCCTCACTACACCCGCCCGGAACTGGTCAACGAACAAGAGGTACCGAAAGTGTTGCTTAGCGGCAACCACAAGGAGATCCGGCGCTGGCGGCTGAAACAGCAGCTAGGGCGAACCTGGCAACGGCGACCCGACTTACTGGACGGTCAGCAATTGAACATAGAGCAACAACGGTTGCTCGAAGAGTTTATCCGCGAGACGGACAACAGCAGTGGCTGAACCGTCCCAGGATTGATATTTAGGAGCGAAACATGAGCAGCAAGAATTTGATTATTCAGCAGCTTGAAGCTGAACAGATGGGTAAAGAGATCCCTGCCTTTGGTCCCGGTGATACCCTGGTCGTTCAGGTCAAGGTTGTTGAAGGCACACGTGAGCGTCTGCAGGCGTTTGAAGGTGTGGTTATCGGTAAGCGTAACCGTGGCGTGAACTCTGCGTTCACCGTACGTAAAATCTCCCACGGTGTGGGTGTTGAGCGTACTTTCCAGACTTTCAGCAAGGCTGTTGACAGCATCGCCGTCAAGCGTCGTGGTGACGTGCGTCAGGCTAAGCTGTACTACTTGCGTGACCTGTCTGGTAAGTCTGCGCGTATCAAGGAAAAGTTGGCGAAGCGATAAGCGACGCTTTCCGGACCAAAAAAAGGGCAGCTTCGGCTGCCCTTTTTGTTGGCTATGAACTAATTAGCTGTTGCAGGTGGATAGCGGAGAACACTTAACGACTCCTGCCTGCTGCCGACCGGAGGCCACCGTAGTATAAGGATAACGCCCAATTACCCTTCTAAACTGATGAAAGCCAGTCTGAAATAGGCCCACCTCAGGTTGGCTTTCATAGCGCGAAACGCGTACCCGCAGGGCGGTTTGGTCGGGGCCGCCTAGACATAATGAATTGACCTGCCCAGCCTCGGGCGCGTGGATTACGCAGCGGGACGAGACCAACAGACAGGGGCGCAGAAAACCGGTTACTCTATGTGGTCAAAGCGCGTAAGGCATTGATCTGTTTTACGAGTTGAATCTTAAAAGGGTTCTTCGTGCTCTGGAGCGATGAGTGGGTATAAAGTTGAGCGAGTCCTCGTAAGGGCTCTAACCAAGCGGGTGCACGTTCGTGGGCACGTTTATAATGAGTAATTGCCTCTCTAACATTTCCTTTTTTCAAATAAAGTGTTGCTAACAGTTGATGGGCGAGTGTTGTAGAGGCGTCTTCAGTTGTTGCGGTGATGAGTAAATTGATTAATTGTGGGTGGTGGTTAGTGTTTTCTATCAGTTGTTCTGCGATCGCTAAGGCAAGTGCAGGATGGGGTAACCCGTACAGTTGATAGCACGCCAATGCCCGGCCACTGGCGCCGAGTTCAGCATAAGCAAGTCCGAGAGCGACGAATCTAATATCTCCATTGCTTTGTGGCAATTGGTCGAGAACTTGAACTAGCTGATCCAGTTTTTGGATTGGGGTGGCTAGGTGGCGATTAGCAGTTTCGCTGGCGATCTGGAATGGGTCGTACACATAAGCGCTGCATAATCTGGCAGCCTCAATTTGATACGGTTCAGGATCGGTTGCGTATTTTGCGTAAATGTAATGTGTTGCTGCGCAATCAGGATGGCTTTCAAGCTCGTTGCTCAGCTTTTGGCGTATGTAACGATTGTCGGTGTCGTGTTGAAGCTGGAAAAGTATTTTGAAATGGCTCGCTATTGCCTGATTATGCTCAAACAATGCCGCGAGATAATCAGCAAAATAGCGGTAACATAACGGCATGAAGCCACTACTGACTGAGCGAGAGATGGTGATTAGGTTTGGCTTTGGAAGCCATTTATTTAAAATATGGTAGGCCTGTGCAGGGTCGATCCAGGCACAATCCTGAGGCAGTGCGACAAAAAAATCGGTATCTATATCTAGCAGAAGCTCGTTAGGGACCTCTATATCGACTAGATGTTCCAGGCGGCAGATAGTGATTTTTAGCCCTGCCAGTGTTCCTTCTAGCCAACCTCCTGCGGATTGTCTGAAATTGGTCAATTCCTCGAGCGTAATACCATCCATCTGTTGTACATGTTCTATAACTGATGGGGTTAGCCCAACATCAATGTGCGGTGGTGGTATCCAGATCAAGTGATTGACAATCCCAAGTCGGCTGGCAGGGTAGAGAAAATTTTCCAAGCTATGGACGAAATCACCATCGGGGAGCAACTGTGACGGTTTTTCTAATGACTTAATCGCTGCAACAGAATCCGCATCTAATAATTTTTTTAGACGGTCGTTACCGATGTATTGCAGATCAAGATGAGCATCGAGATAGACAAGAGTTTGAGCTCGCAACCCTCGCTGCCACCACTCCACTAGCACTGCGGAATGTTCTTCAAAAATCAGTGGCTTAGTATGATAGGACATGATCGAATCACCTTGTCTGTAATGGTGTTTGAGGCACGCCACCGGTAGTCTACGACCGATAGAAGGTAACTATTGTATGTATGATTTGGACTTCGTTTTTGATCAATGCGGTTTTATTGATGTGCCGGAATATATCCAACGTGAGCGTCTGTTTAATGTTTCTTTTGATATTGATACTGGCGACATAAAACTGTATGTCCTAGATAAAAGTGAGCGTTATGTTCACAAGTTAGCACGAACGAGTGTCAGCCGTCAGTACGCGGGCGATGCTCCCGAATTCGATGACATAGCCGGCAAGCTGTCTTGCTTTTTGGATAAAAATATTAATTTTGAAGAGGTCATTATCGATGCCGTTGAAGATGATGTCTGTTATCTGTACTTGGATGATGCCAGCCTGTACCAGAAGTTAGTGCTCGTCGATTCACTCTGTAAAAAATACAGTGTAGCGTCTGCACAGTTCTTAGATACGATTAATGCAATCAATAATGTGCGCTTCGATTCAATTGAGAGCGCTATGGGGCGTAATGCGCTGTCGCTGGTAAAAGTGCCGCTGACGGGGCTTAATCCGAAACTCTATGGCCGGCCTTTTTTGTTTGGTTATGGTTTTGTTTTGAATGAAAAAACGAGTCGTTTTTTGAAGCGTTTATACCGCTGCAATGCTGATCAGTTGATGGCCAAAATTGAGCATCTGTGGGTTGCCAGAGAGTTGCTATCACCGAGAACATTGATAGTGACACAGCATCATGCATTGTTGCACGGCGATTAACAGGGAGAGAGGTGATCGTTATCTGACTGTTTTCTAAGGAACTTGCGAATAAGTCCGTTGCGGCTTTGCTAAAGACTATGGCCATTAGCTGCAGATTACGCGGGACTGTAGATAAAACTGTGTAACTGCCTATCATGATTGCCAGTAATGGCTAAGGATAGGCAACATGAACAAA
>SDWN01000398.1 GCA_004195305.1 Neptunomonas sp.
GCGGCAGGGCTGGCGGACTTACCGCCACCGGCAGGATTTTTCTTCGCGTCGGCTTTAGAATCAGTCTTGTACCAGCCACTTCCCGTTAGATGGAATGCTGCGGCTGAGATCAGCTTGTCCAATGCAGGCTTGGTGCAGACAGGACAATCAAGCAACGGCGGCTCGCTCATCTTCTGTAGGGCTTCAAGCTGGTGGCCGCACTCACCACAGCGATATTCGTAGATAGGCATTGATTACTAAATCTCACAGTGACAATACAACCGGTGATTATAACCGGTTCACACCTTAGGCACATCCCCACGCGAAAATAACCACACTGGTTTTGCAACCAGCTACGCCTGGCTGCCCTTGGAGATTAGCTGTCCGCGGGATTATTAAGGCATCGCAACCGGTAAACGGTCTCCTGTGACCCTAACAAGCCTCGACGACTAAAATCCTCATGTTCACGCGTCAGGATTTCACTGGTTAGTTTTTCAACACTAAAACGATCACCAAAGCGCGCACAGACCTCCTCTGCAGCGATCGAAAACGGCGGCCCCTGGTGCATTTCGGGAGGATACTCCAGCGTAATCAACAACAACTGCCCACCAGGGCGCAGCACGCTGATCAACTTATCGACGTAAGCGGTGCGCATCGATGGCGGTAGCGCGATCAATGCCGCACGGTCATAGATCGCATCAAACATCCCCTCAGCATTGCCTGCAACAGCACCATCGGTACTCTTTTCAGAGCCCAGAGCTTCAGAATTAAGAGTTAAGGCAAAAAAATCACCGCACAATAGCGTAAGTGCGTCGACCTGCCAGCCCTGCAAGCCCGCTTGCTGACAAGCAGACGATTGCAACTTATTTTCAGTAAAAAAAGCCTGTGCAGCGACCTCGCTAAGCTCAACCCCGACCAACGAATGCCCCTGGTCCAGCAACCAGAGCATATCCCGCGACTTACCGCACAACGGCACCAACACTCGCGCCCCCGGACGCAGCTCTAATTCAGGCCAGTAACGACTCAACAGCGGATTGACCTGCTGCTGATGAAATCCAATTTGCTGTTGCTGCCAACGTTGCTGCCAAAAGTTCGCGTCCATCACTGCTCCTTAAAAACCCATTTACACTGATTGCATCACCATCCCGGGCGCGCCACCCTACCGACACCATGCCAAGACATGCCAAGACATGCCAAGACATGGCATCCAACACAGGGTATTATCGCGTTTTGATAATACATGGAAAGTAACGCGAACGATGCCAGCACTCTTACCCCTCTTCAGCACAATCGGCAGGTACCGGTTACCCCGTAAGTTACCCAGTTTACTGCTACTTTGGGTACTTAGCAGCGCCGCCGCCCATGCTGGCGGCAGCGCATATTTATCCATAGAGCAATTCATTCAGCTCCATCCTGAGCAAGCGACCCGGATGCAGGCGTTTGCAGCCAAGGTCGAAAGCACCGCCCTACCCCTGAAAAAAAGTCATGCTCGGCCGATCAAAATCGCCGCGGTGTACCCGGGAATACAACAGTCCGACTATTGGCGCCGCACCATGCGGGCACTCAGCCGCAGACTCGATCTGCTTGGCCTCAACTACCTGCTGGAGAAACAAACCTACGCTTTCAGTGCCAGCATAGAACAACAGAAACGTGCCATTAACGAGGCGCTGCTGGCGGACCCGGATTATCTAATTCTGACTCTGGACGAGCCGCGCCAGCAGCGGATGATCGAACAGCTGCTGATGCGTCCGCGACCTAAAATAATTCTGCTCAATATCACTACCCCGGTTAAAAACTGGGCTTCACACCAACCCCTTTTATACAGCGGTTTCGATCATGTTTTAGGCACTAAACTCTTAGCCGACGAGTTGCTTAATCCGGCCCGCGAGCCGCAATTGATCGGCTTACTGTACCGTCAACCCGGCTACGTCAGCACCATGCGCGGCGGTACCTTTGCCGACCTTGTTCGTGAGAGCGGGGACACTCTCAGCGCCAGTTACTACACCCAGTCGGACGTCGAGACATCACGCCTGGCCGCATTACGACTACTGGAACAGGACCCCAACATCAGCATTATCTTTGCCTGCGCCACCGACGTGGCCCTTGGCGCGATCCAAGCGATCGAGGAGAAGGGCCTCAAGGGCCGGATTATCGTGAATGGCTGGGGGGGCGGACAGGCCGAGCTTGACGCCATCCGCCGTAAGGAGATGGCACTGACAGTGATGCGCATGAATGATGACTCGGCTGTCGCCGTGGCAGAGGCGATCTGCAATGACCAAACAGGCCTCCCGGTACCGCAGATCTACTCCGGCCGCATGGTACTGGTGACTCAGCAGCACAGCGCCGAACAGATCCAACAGCTGTCTAACACCGCATTTCGTTACTCCAACCCATGAACCAGAGACCGCTGATCCCCTCCAAAAACAGCCCATTTACCAAGACCAAGGTGTCGCTGTTCACCGTATTGGGTGGGGCGATACTAATCGCCTTTAGCATCATCGTCGGGGCTAACTTATGGAGCCAATACCGGATCGCCAACGAGATTATCGACACGGATATCCGCCATAATCTAGAACAAAGCCAAGCGCTCTTCAAAACGGTACTTAACGGCCAACTCAAGCTGATCAACAACGAACTCAAGCGACTGACCCGACAGGAAGAGCTGGGCTCTTTTAATCGCAACGACTCACTAGAGACCATCGAACAGAGCTTTCTTACCCTGCTCACCGAGCAGAACCAGGTCGAAGCCAGTGATTTCATCGTCATCAGCAACCAGAATGACACCCAATGCCGTAACACTCATCAGACGTTCTTTGCAGCAACGCTCGACTGCATGACGATGATCAAGCAATTTGATTCAGAGCTGTACGAGTGGCACCTGGTTAAACTCCCACCCTTGACTCAATCCCCCCAGGCGCAACCGACACTCGTGCTCCTAACCCGTGCACCGCTGGTCAGCCCAAGCGGCCACATTCTCGGCCATCTCTATGGCGGCATCGTCCTCAGCGGCAATTTCTCACTGCTCAATCAGACCATAAGGGCCAGCGGCAAACTAACGTTCGCGCTTGGTCTCGCCTATCAGAACCACTTGATTGCCTCTAGCGCCACGCCGAAATCCGTCGAGTATCGCGCCTTAGAGCAGGCCACCAATGCGCCCAACAAACTGCATAAGCTAAAGCAGCAGGGCATTATCGCAATGAGTCATGACCTCTCATTCGAGCACACCACCGTTAAAAACGTACGCATAGTCAGCGCGCTCCAGACCGACGTGATGCGCACCTTGCAACACGGGGTTATTAAACAGACCTCAAGCATCGCGGTGCTCTCCATCCTGCTGGCGGTGCTGGTCGTTTTGCTGACCCTAAAACTCACACTCACCCCACTGAACAGGCTCCGCACGCTCGCGACCGAGCGCGACACCAACCCCTTCAATCCCGGGCCGATCCTGGAGTTTCAGCAACTCAGCCATGAAGTCGCCCAGATGCTCAGCGAACTGCAAGCATCCGAACAGAACCTGGTCGAAAAACGGCGTTTGCTTGAGCTTTCACACCTGCAACAGCAGAGCCTGCTGAGCCGTAACCGCAAGTTGCTGCACCAATTTTTCAACCTACAGGAGCAGGAGCGCAAATACTTAGCCCAGGAGCTTCATGACGAACTCGGACAGCCACTGGCCGTCATCAATACCGATTGTTATCTGATCAAAAAGGCCAGCGCGCCTGGTGAGCCTATCTTCAAAGGTGCTGAATCAATTCAGCTGAATGCCAGCGAGATGGCCGATGTGGTCTATAACCGCATCAAGTCGTTACGACCGATGCCGCTGAACGACCTGGGGCTCTACGAAGCTATCCGGCATATGCCAGCAGTGAGCAATTTGAAATTACACGGCATCCAGGTAACGACCGACCTGCCGCTAACGCAGCCGGAACTTGCAGACCATATCGCTATACATATCTTCAGAATTATCCAAGAGGGATTGACCAACATCCTTAAACACAGCCAAGCCACCCAGGCTTGGGTGCGACTGCGCATCGACTCACATAATCAACAGCCGCAACTATTAGTGCTTGAGATCATCGATAACGGTATCGGCTTCGACCAACAACGTTTAGAACAGGCGTCCGGCTATGGCCTCAGTGGCATGGTTGAGCGCGTCCACTCGATGAATGGAGCATGGAGTCTGCTACGCGATGCCGAGCAGAACTTCTGTATCCGAATCAGTATCAATCTTACTCACGATCAATTTGCGGGTTAATCCCCGGCGATAGCAATGCTCGGAGGCAACGCCCGGCACGGCTCACCCGACCGCCCTTCAGTGGGTCGCCGCCTGGTAGGCGGCGCAGTCCACTAGCAGAGTATTGACCCGTTCTCGCAACGCGTCGATCTGAGCCGAGGCATAAGGCTTGGGATCAGTACGCCCCCACACCGGTGCAGGCCAGCTGGGATCACCCTGATAACGCACCACGTGATGAATATGCAGCTGAGGCACAACATTACCCAGTGCCGCGATATTCATCTTATCGGCATTAAAGATATCCGCCAGATTAGAGGCAAGCACGCAGGACTCATGCATCAGCTGCTGCTGATCCTTAGCTGACAGGTGGTAGATCTCTCCCACATCGGCCAGTCTTGGCACCAGGATAAACCAGGGATAATTGGCATCGTTCATCAGCAACAGATCACAGAGTGAAAACCGTCCCAAAACAACGCAATCTTTGGCTAATTGGGGATGCAGCTGGTACAGATGCAGCTCAGGATCAAGAT
>SDWN01000400.1 GCA_004195305.1 Neptunomonas sp.
TGTTGGCATTGTTCGCTCCGCAGCCGTTCGAGGTGGTTAGCGCGTCGGCGCCTTTCCTGGCACTGACATCTGCTGATCGCACCGCGGTTCAGCTGATGCTGGGGCGTAACTACTACCAGCAAAAGCAGTATCCGCAGGTGGTGGCGGCGCTGGCACCCCTGGACGCCACCACCCGCATCGACGCTGGCGAGCAGTTTGCGTACGCCCACGCTCTTTCACGCCTGGCACAAACTGAGCGAGCGATCGCCGCTTATAAGGCCTTGCTGGCGGCCAAGCCCAACTCCCAGTCGGCAGCCCTCAATCTGCCGCTGTTGCTCAAGAAACAGGAGGACTGTGATCGTGCGTTGCCGCACTTCCTGCATGCGGCGGCTATCAGCAGTGGTAGGCGCAGGGCCAAGGCGCTGGCAGGAGCCGGGCACTGCTATTACGCTGATGGAGCGTACGCCGAGGCGGTAGCGTCGTTCAGTAAGTCGATTGAGTACCGGCCCGATGCAGCAGGCTCCTGGATCGCGTTGGGACGAGCCCGCTACGCGGCGGGCGCCGACTACTCCGATGTCAGCGAAGCGTTGACGCGCGGGGTCAGCCTGGATGCCGGCAATTACGCCTACCGCACCCTCAAAGCGCGCTACCAGATAGCCAATCTGGATTACCGGGCCGCGCTCGCCACCCTCAACGACTCGCTGCAGATACGCCGGACAGCGCAGGCGTATCAGTTAATGGGGTGGGCCTATCTGGAGCTGGGCAAGCGTAACGACGCCAAAAAGGCGCTGCACAAAGGCCTCAAGATCGCCAAGAGTCAGGCGTACAAAGCCGAGACGGAGCAGATGCTGCTGTATCTGAATAAAAAATACGACCGCCTGATAGCCAAAACCAAAGGTAAGAAGCGACTCAGTGCCTCCATGCAGTACCTCAAAGGCCTGGCCTACCGGCGCCAGGGGCGTTTCAAAAACGCCCTTACAGTGTTCAAGTCAGCCGGGGTATCGCCTCTCCTCAGCTGGCGGGTTAAGTTGCAGGGTGCCCGGATTACACGTTCCCGACAGCAGTATCCTCAGGCTGTTGCAGATTATGGGGCCCTGTTGACACGTAACTCCAACGCCGATTTCCTACATTTTGAAAACGCACTGACTCAGGAGAGCAATCAGCAGCTGCAAGCGGCGCTCGACGAAATCGATCAAGCTTTACGATTGACTCCCGGAAACCTTGTTTACGGCCTTGCCCAGGCGCGGCTGTTGTTTAAAAACGGCAGCGCGGATGCGGCGCTTGAGGCCCTGGCGCAACTGCGGGCTAAGCGGCCCAACTACATGCGAGCGTTAAAACTGCAGGCGGAAATCTACCGCGCGCAGCAACGTTCGGAGCCGTTGATGGCAACCTACGAGGCGATCATGCGACTCGATCCAGATGACGCCGATACCCGCTATCGTGCAGCGCAGCTATGGATTCACCTGGGCGATGAAACGCGTGCCGAGCAGTTGCTGACTCAGCTGTTGGTGGACTATTCCGCACACAGTGACGGACGCTTTCTGCTGGCTCGGTTGTTGGTACAATCGCGCCAGACGGACCAAGCCGTCGATCATTTAACCAAGCTGATACGACTCAATCCAGACCACGCGCAAGCTAGGAATTTACTGAATGAAGTAAGCTTCGTGCATTGATTAGAATAGTAGGACGATACTTGACGATGAATCTACAACAACTGTTTCTGAGCGGGCTTGTAGCGGCCGCTGCCAGCACTGCCCAGGCTGCGGATCTCAAGCTGCAGGCGGCAGTCGGCCACGATAGCAACCCGTTCAAACTGGCGAATTCTTTCGATCCCGGCAGCGCCGCCTTTATGGCCTCCAAGATCCGCCTGAGCCACGACATCGGCGACCTGCGTTTGTATGCCTCCGTCAACCATCGCGGTTACGAAAACTCGACAGATGAGGCCGACACGACCCGCTGGAATGCCAACGGTCGCTATAAGGTGGCGCACAGCCTGTGGGGAAGCAAAGCACGCACCTCGTTATCACTGAATTATGGTGGCTTGGACAAGACCTACGTCTCCCGCTCTAGCGGTCAGGTCGGAACCTTTGGCGGCCAGCGCATAGGTGACCGTTACAACTACCGTCAGTGGGGCGCGCAGGCAAAGACCCTAGTCAAGTTGTCCAAGCCCCTGGCAACTGGACTGCGACTGAAGTTGCGGGGCCGCGACTACGAGGACTACCAGATTGCGGGCCTGAGCGACCTCGACTACCGCCAGCTGATGTTGGGTAATAACTGGACTTTGCGCCCGGATAAAGTCAATACGTTCCGGGGCGACCTGTCACTTACCCAGCGAGAGTTTGACGATAAGCCCCAGAAGGCATCGAACGGCGTTATGCTAGCAGGCACCAACCTTGAGTATCGCTATTATCGAGTTGAACTGGCGTATCAGCGCGATTTCGACGCTAAGTTCGAGGCTGAGTTGGCTTATGTCTTTGAAGTGCGAGAAGACAACGGGCCCGGCTACTACGATACCGACGATCATCGGCTGTCGCTTGAACTGGGTTACACCCCCGGCAACAACGTGGAGGTATCACTGAAGCTGGGCTACCAGGACCGCAAATACGTTAACACTTCGAACATTGATGAGAGCAACGATGGCGAGCCATCCAAAAAGGGCTACTTCGGCGCGTTCGAAGCGAGCAAGCGGGTTCCCACGTGGGCGGGCGAACCGCTATTCTTTGCCGCCCTGCGGTACGAAGACTATGACTCCAGCGATGTCGACTACATCTATGACAGCGCGCAGGTGAGCGCTGGGGTTCGATTGCTGTTCTGATCCCATCGAGGCCCGCAGCACAGGCTGATAGTCTGCAACGGCGGGCTTAAGTCCGACCCGCTAAAGCGTCCGGTTTGGGCCAGCGACCGCTTAACCGCGTTAGAGCACCGGTATCTCTACCGAACTCTTCTGTCGTTTCATCGAGAACAGGGTGTTGACCGTGCGCACACCCGGCTGGCGCAGCAGGTTATGGCTCAGGAACTCCTGATAGGACTCCATATCTCTGGCCAGCACTTTCAGCAGATAGTCACAGCCGCCGGATACGGCGTGGCATTCGAGTATCTCCGGACAGCGGCTGATCAGGGTCAGAAACCCCTCCACCGTATCCGGATGATGGTTATCCAGCGAGACCTGGGCAAAGGCGCAAATTTTCAAACCAGTTTTATCCGCATCAATAATGGCGGCATAACCCCGGATAAACCCCTCCTCTTCTAACCGTTTTACTCTGCGCCAGCAGGGGGCGTTGGAGAGTGACACCTGTTCCGCCAGCTCCCGATTCGATAAACGGCCGTTTTTTTGCAGCGCCTGGAGGATCTGTGTATCCACTCGATCGAGGCTCATGGCAATTATTTATCCTTTATAGGCGACTTTAGGATACGAATGTATCAATTACATGCGCCTTTGGCCAACAGAAAGCAACATTGTTGCCAGCGCTTATCGCTACAATATTAAGTAACAATAACAATATTCTGAACAGCCAAGAGGGCGGGTGAAAATCTGCCCGGGCAGCGAGCCAGGTATCCTGCAGCCGCTGTCGCTGGCTATTCGGGAACAAACGAGGTATCACCGCATGCACGCCACGGCCCTGTCTCCATCCATTAGCCACACCGCAAGTTTAGGGGCGTCGGATCCGTCGCCCTTTGACTGGGTACATATCGCCCATTTGCTGTTAGTCACACGCGCGCTGGATGACATTGAAGAGCAGGAGCTGGTGCCAGCCAAGCTGGTGTTTAATCAGTTCTCCGCCCGCGGTCATGATCTGGCCCAAATTCTACTCGGATCCTTGCTGACCCATCCTCACGATGGCGCCACCGGCTACTACCGCTCGCGCCCCTTTGTACTGTCGCTGGGGCTTGAATTAGATGTTGCGGTGGCCTCGCCGCTGGCCAAAGCAGGTGGGTACAGCGATGGACGTGATGTCGGGGTGGTCTGCAACTACCCCAATGTCGAGCGCACCGGTGCCATGCTGTTTCCGATGTGCGGGGGCGTCGGTTCGCAATATTCGCCTATTTCCGGTTGGGCTCAGTCGCTGGTCTATCACCGCGAACAACTCAACGATACCAGCTACCTTGGGGCGATTGGGGTTTCCATGGGCGGTGACTCGTCGATGTCGACCAGTGGCTTCTGGGCGGCATTGAATATCTCTACCACCAATAAATTGCCGCATCTGTTCTACATCGAAGATAACGGCTATGGCATCTCGGTGCCCCAGACCGTACAGACCCCGGGTGGCGATCAGGTCGCCAACCTGGCCGCGTACAAAAACCTGAACATTATCGAGGGCGATGGCACCGATCCTGTGCAAGCCCCCCTGTTGATCAAACAGGCGGTCGATTATGTGCGTTCGGGGCGGGGGGCCTGCTTGCTGCGCCTGCGTGTACCCCGGCTATGCGGCCACACCTTTCAGGATACCCAGACCTATAAGCCCGCCGAGTTGCTCGCCAAAGAGCAGGCCGATGATCCGTTGCCTAAGTTACGCCAGCATCTGCAGCAGCAGGGGATCATCAGCGCGGCCCAGTGGCAGCAGCTGGAACAGGATGCCGATGCCGAAGTCCGGGCCTCGGTCGAGCGGGCCAAACTGCTGCCCGAACCGGATCCCAGCCAGGTCACGCGCTACGTCTACGCAGAAAAAGATGCAGCGGGGCAGATGCAGGTGCAGCTGCGGGGCTGTCTCTTATACACATCT
>SDWN01000402.1 GCA_004195305.1 Neptunomonas sp.
AGGGGGAAGGCGTCGGATAAGCAGGTCTCCTTGGTTGAGATAATTTCACCTATCTACTGAAAAAACATCGTTTGCGACCATCGTTGTTCGACTTTAGCATAGTACCCATATTCGCGAGCGTAGCAACCGATGCCGCCACCGACGGGCTGCCACCGCCGCGCCCGCGTTTGCAGCGCCATTCGCAGCACCATTCGCAGCACCATTAGATGAACTATTTGAGAACACCAACCATGAGCAAGCAAACCAACGCAATCAAGACCAATGAATTTGGCGCTATCGACTTGGCGTATTACCAGCACCAAGCTGAACTTGCACGCGCCGCCTTCATCAAACAGGGCGTTAAGGCGATCGCTGGCTGGCTGAAGGGGATTGTTCGTATCGAGCGCCGCACCCCCTTCGAGTTCCGCCTCGGGCGCTAAGCCCTCTTGTATCGGGGCCATGGCATTAATCATTGCATCGAGCGTAGTTCAGCAGTCCGCCAGAATAGACACGTCATCCCTTATCTTTTGTCCCTTTCTTTTATTCCATTAAATGGGAGCCTGTCTGGCTTAGCCGGTCGTAGCGAGGGGAGGGCTGCTGTTAGTGCAACGCCCAGGTCTTCTACAGTAGAACCTGGCGAGTGGTTTGATGGAACTTGTGGATTTGGCGCTCGATTTTAGGATCGGTCGGCAGTGACGGAGCACATCCGTTGGGGCAGGGCAGATTGGCCGTGGTTCCAAACAGACGGCAAATTAAGGGGCGCTCTTCGTAGACCTGGCAGCCCATGTCGCCGAGGTAGGGGCAGTTATAGTCGGCGAGTGCTTTATCATGCTCGGCAGCGGTTTTGATCGGTAATCGGGAGACCTCATCCGAGGACGCCGTCACCGGTCCGCAGCAGTCATGGCAGCCGGGCGTGCACGCAAATGCCGGAACGCGGTCTCGGAAATACTGAATCTTTTGACTGTTGGTGGCCATCTGTCGCCTGTTTTTGAGTGTTGCAATCGATCGACCTTGCGCCCGGTTGATGCATGGGTGCGTGGGACTGGCATAGCCAATAAAAAGCCCGACGCAGTGGCCGGGCTCTTTGTTTGCGCTCTTTGTTCGCGCGAGGCAGGGGGCCGTTTTTAGACCGGGGCCTTGGCGCGGGACTTATATTCACCGGTGCGGGTGTCGATCTCGATCCAGTCGTCGATTTCGCAGAAGTCAGCAACTTTGACTTCGGTGCCGTTGGCGAGTTGGGCCGGCTTCATCACTTTGCCCGTGGTGTCGCCACGTGCCGAACCTTCAGTGTAGGTGATTTGACGCACGATGATGGTGGGCAGATCGACCGAAATCACTTTGCCCTCAAAGAACACCGCGGCACAGGTTTCGGTCATGCCATCGACGATGTAGGGTAATACGCTCTCCAAGTCTTCTGCGTTGAGTTCGTACTGATTGAACTCCTCGTCCATAAAGACATAAAGCGAATCGCTGGCGTAGGAGTAAGTGACGTCGATGCGCTCCAGAATAACGGGCTCCATCTTGTCGTCAACTTTGTAGACGGTCTCGGTGGAAGAACCGGTCAACAGATTCTTCAGTTTCATTTTAACGATGGCGCTGTTACGACCAGACTTGGTGAACTCGGCCTTTTGGATAAGCCAAGGTTGGCCGTCAATTAGGGCCACACTGTTCGGTCTCATTTCTTGTGCGGTTTTCATACGGATGTCCGGGTAGTGATGGGAAAACAGAATTCTTGATGCGCATCATAACCAATTTAGGTAAAACTGTACCAGCGCCGCAGCCATATTTGTCTGCTCCGCCTGTTGTTGACACCAGTTTTCAGCCTCTGCTGACAGCTCCGGCCAGGCGTGCTGTAGCGCTTGCCAGCTTGCCTGCATATCCTCGCCGCGGTTCCAGGCCTGCCACTGCGCCTGGAGTGCGGCATTCGTAGTGACCGACAAGCCTTTGCCGTAGCGTGTCAGGAAGGCGTCGAGTTTATCCAGATGGGCTTCCTGCTGCTGCGGGTACAACTGCCACAACAGGGGGCGCCCGGCCCACTGGGCACGCACGAATGAATCTTCGCCGCGTACAGCATTAAAGTCGCAGCTCCAAAGCAGTCGGTCGTAATCATCCTGGCTGACGAAGGGGAGTACTTGCACCGTTAATGCATCGCGCCGATGCAGGTCGCCAGGGGCGAGTTCATCGAGTCCCAGCCAGCGCGCCAGGTCGGCAATAATCCGCCCTTCGGGTACCAGTAGCTGTACCGGCTGAGTGCTGTTGGCTAGCGCCTCCAGCCAGCTGGCAAGCGCCGGATTCTCGTAAGCAAACAGCGAGATCAGGCGTGCATTGGGCTCGGGCGTGACCCCTAAGTGTTTCAGGAACGCCACCCGCGCAGCGGGGTCTTGTTGAAACCGCTGGCGTTGTGCGATTAACTCATTCTCGCGCAGGAGTCCGCCGGTGCGCGGGGTAAAGCCGGGGAAGAAGAAAAATTTATGTAGCCCTCGAGGTTGCAGCGACGGCAAGCCATGGCAGCCATCGACCCAGGTTTCGGCGCTTAAATATTCCAGATTGAGCCATAAGGAGGAGCGCGCGCGTTGAGCCATTGCGTCAACATAGGCATCTGGCAACTCACAGCCAAAGGCCTCAATCACCACGTCTGCAGTACTTACCGGTTGCCATTCCGACGGCCACTGATGCACAGCGACCCCCTGGTGGATCTGCATCGCATCCTGGCTATTGGCTTGAGGGCATAAACGGCAGAAAGCGCGCGGATCATCGACCCAGAGGCGTACCGCCTGGTCGTGTTCGGCCACCAGCTGCCGAGCCAGACGCCAGGTCACGCCGATGTCGCCGTAATTGTCGATGACGCGGCAGAAGATATCCCAGGTAGGGCGCATAGTAAGTCCGCTTGGTGAGGGGTTTAGTTGATGGCTGAGTTAAAAGGTTTAGTTACGGGATCTAATCAGGCGTCCGTTAATGCGCCCATTATGGCCGATCCCCGGCGTGTTTTTGCACTATCGGGACGGCTGTTTTTGGCGTGTTAGCGTTTTCCGCAACAGCGCTTGAACTTTAGCGTTGAGCCGCACGGGCAGGGTGCGTTGCGCTCCGGTTTGAGGGTTTTGACCCGGGTATCGCCATTGCGGTAGTACCAGCGCTGATCGATGCGGCTGAAGCTGGAGTTTTCTTCCAGAGTGCCGAACTGGCCCGCTTCAACGAAGGTCGCAACAAAGCGGACCTGGCCGCTGGCGTCCTGTTCGCTGCCCAGCGTGGTCGCAATAATCTGTAACCGCAGCCAGCGCGTCTGTGGGTCGATTAATGACTGGCGGTCCAGTCCTTGGCGATAATCCGGGTGGGTCGTGGCGATCAGGTAATCGGTTTCACTCAGAGCAAAGGCGCTGTAGCGCGAGCGCATCAGCGCTTCGGCGGTCGCTGCCTGTTGCCGTCCGCTGATGGCCGGTTGGCAGCAGTGCGGATAGCGCAGTTGCGAACCGCAAGGGCAGTACGGGATCGCGGTTTCTGGGTGGGAATTTGACGTCAGGATAGCTGGATCTTTTGTCATGATGGTCGATAACCTTTAAGCCGCAGCAAATAAAACCTAGTGTTGCATAGCGAATTCGATTTTTCATCGGCCCTGGCAGTCGCTACACTAGGCGGCCCGCCTGCTTAGCCTGCCGCCCGTTAGGCGGACAAGGTAACGCCGAGCCCGCTAACAACAGAGATACCTAATGACCGCGTCCAATTTTAGCTTTTATTGGCACGATTATGAAACCTTTGGTGCGACGCCGAGGGTGGATCGTCCGGTACAGTTTGCCGGTATTCGTACCGATGCTGAACTCAATATCCTTGGCGACCCGCTGATGATCTTCTGCAAGCCCGCGGAGGATTACCTGCCCCATCCGGAAGCCTGTCTGATCACCGGTATCACCCCGCAGCAGGCGTTGCGTGAAGGTGTGCCGGAGGTTGAATTCATCACCCAGATCCATCAGCAGTTGGCGCTTCCGGGAACCTGCGGGGTGGGCTATAACAGCTTGCGTTTTGACGATGAGGTGACCCGTTTCACCCTGTACCGTAACTTCTTCGATCCCTATGGCCGCGAGTGGCAAAACGGCAATTCGCGCTGGGATATTATCGATGTGCTGCGGTTGGCTCGCGCGCTACGCCCCGAGGGGATAGAGTGGCCCCTCTACGAAGATGGCCGTCCCAGTTTGCGTTTGGAGGATATTACCCGAGCTAACGGCCTGAGCCATGAGTCTGCGCACGATGCCCTGTCCGACGTCTATGCCACGATTGCGATCGCTAAGTTGCTGAAACAGGCACAGCCCAAACTGTTTGCTTATGCGCTGAAACTCAGAGATAAGCGGGTGGCGGCACAGATGTTGGATGTGGTACGGATGAAACCGGTGCTGCATGTGTCATCGAAATTTGCGGTGGAGCGATTTAATACCGCACTGGTGGTGCCGCTGGCGATGCATCCGGTGAATAAGAACGCGGTGATCGTCTGCGATCTGAGCATCGATCCGACCCCACTGCTGCAGCTCAGCGCCGAACAGATTGCTGCCAAACTTTATACCCCGAGTGCAGACTTGGCCGAAGGCGAGCAGCGCATAGCGCTGAAACTGGTACACCTGAATAAGTCGCCGATGCTGGCTCCCGCCAATATGCTCAATAAACAGGAGGCCGAGCGGCTGTCGATCTCGGGTGACCTCTGTCGCACCCCTGTCTCTTATACACATCT
>SDWN01000405.1 GCA_004195305.1 Neptunomonas sp.
CTTATAAACAGCTCGACATCGAGCTGTTTCTCTAACCGCCTGAGTGCCAAGCTGGCAGCAGCTGTCGAGATTCCCCGCTGCTTAGCCGATTCGGTGATGCTGCCGGTTTCTGCAATCCGAATGAACAGATTAAGATCTGAAGTATTCATTATTAACTTTATTTTAAGAGTGTTTGTTTTATTGCTGTGTTTTTAGTTTACAAAAAATGATTGAGAATGTCCTGACTCACTGGGTAACAGACAATCATGGATGCTTGTTAAACCCAACCAATACCGCTGTATCTAATTGAGTCAAACAGATATTTTATATTTCGCAGTGCGAGAGATCACAAAATTTTGGATTCTAAAGGGGCAGATATGATCGAAGCAGCAGGCACTAATCATCTATTGAGTCGCTCACTGGAACTTCCTTGTGGTGCCGTGTTAAAAAACCGGCTTGTAAAGTCAGCCATGTCTGATTCGCTTGCCGACGGCGAGGGTAATCCGACTGCGCCTCAGATTCGACTCTATGAAAGGTGGGCAAAAGGTGGGATTGCACTATCGATTATAGGTGAAGTGCAGGGCGACCCCCGCTTTCCTGAAAAGCCTGGCAACTTGGTTTTAGGAACTAGCTCGAATCTTCAAGCGTTGCACTCATTGGCCACCCGGGCTTCAATCGAGGGAGCACACATATGGCCTCAGATAGGCCATGCCGGGGCGTTGTCGCACTCACCGATCAGTCAGCCTACCGGGCCGTCAGCTCTTTCGATTGGAAACTTTAAATGTGCAGGTATGTCGACGGCAGAAGTGGAGCAGTTAGCGGATATGTATGCCAGAACCGCACTACTTGCCAAAGAGGTAGGGTTTACCGGCGTTCAGATCCATGCAGGTCATGGGTTTCTACTCAGCCAATTCCTTTCACCTTTGTTTAATCGTCGTAACGATCAATACGGCGGTTCCATTGAAGCCCGTTGTCGAATTATTGTCGAGGTGATTGATAAGGTTCGGCGTGCTGTTGGCCCCTTATTCCCCGTAGGAATTAAGATTAACTCGTCTGATCAATTAGAAGGAGGGTTAACGCAAGAAGACGCCTTAGAAGCTGTTCGTATTCTTGATCAAACCTCAATTGACTTAATCGAGTTAAGTGGCGGCACCTATTTCCCAGGAGCAAAAGCAAGCTCAGACAAATCCGGTGGCGGTCCCTACTTTATTGATTTTTCCAGAAAAGCTCAGCAAGTTACCCGCGTGCCTTTACAGGCAACGGGTGGATTCAAGACTCGCGAAGAGGCGCTTGGCTCGCTGGCTAGTGGCTCTGTCGATGTGGTTGGACTGGCACGTGCTGTGGTATTAAATCCAGAACTTGCCAATGACTGGTTGGCTAATAAAGGGGGTGATCCTGCTTTCCCAAGATTTGAGGCATCACCACCAGGCGGAATTACGGCTTGGTATACCATGCTGCTAACAGCGGTAGGCAGTGACTGTGAGAGCAGCTTCAAGTTGGACCTTTTGTCTGCGATCCACCTTTATGAGGAGCGTGACCAGATTCGAAGCGCGAAATGGCGGAAGGCGTTCTCACATTTGTTAACGCCAGCTGCCAGAAGCTGAAGCCCACATTGCAACGAGCGTTGACCCCATAGGTGTATTCGTTTCTCAGGAATACGCTCTCATCGGTTTCGGCAGTCAGTGTTGTCAGCACTGGCTTTTGCGATCCTGGAAGATCAGCGGCCTGATCAAGCGCGAGTATCAATACGCGTTATATCGAATCCTGATAGAAACGGTTAGCCTACCTAAGCAATTGATTCGACATTGCTTATAGACTTGTTGCTAAATCGATTTTAAAGTAGGTGTACTGCAAAATTATTTTTCTATAACAACATGGATGTCATCCGATGGATCCCATTTCCATTTTCATTTCTTCATATATGGATATTGTCTCCAACAATGTCACGGCACAGATGACCGATATACAAGGAATTGAGCTACAGGCAGTCGCCGTTGAACACAACAACGTGGTTATTCCGTATTCGTATCAACTCTGGCGGATCAAACCGGAATCCGTTTGCAACAATCTCAAGCTTAAAACTATCGCCTACTCAAAATGCACGATAGAAGCTAAGTCTCTGTTTAATGAGACATGTGCATATTTGCAAAGCAATCCAGAACAGCATTGGAAATATAGAAAGCTCAAAAACATGTACTGTAATGCTGCTATCTCCTTTGAACCAAAAATAGCGAGTATTGAGTGGTCAGATAAACCCTCTCCTCTTCAAGCTTCACGAAGTAAATGTAATCTTTCGATTCTCGAGTTTATGGAGAAAAGCTCACAAGCCAACCTTCATAGCCGTAATGAAAGTTGTAATGCGTATAAGGCATTAAAGGGTAAGTGATTCTGGGCCAAAACTGCGACAAAGCGGGATGCATTAATGAAGGTTAATGCACAGGATAAAATGGTTGGCAAACAACGCCGCAAAGGGGCTACAGGGTCTTGCGTTTTGCCCCGATCTCACCCAGCTGCTGACCTTTATCTATCCGGTTGGCTCTAGAAAGGCAAAAGAAAAGACCCCTTCTGTTTCTGGTTACTTCAATACGTCTTAAGGCATTAATTACTTTCAGATCTGCACTTAAATGCCATTGCATTTCAAGAAGATCAATACAAATTCACATTCAAGAGTTAGCTCCCGACTAATCATGCCGCCTAATACGTATTAATACCAGAACAGATCATCAGATGTCAGAAACCCCTCTAAACGAGGTTTATCAATAGCTATTGCAGTTTTTAGCTGTTGGAAAAAGATTAACAATGACCTACAAAAACTCAATCATTTGGATTATACGAACCGAAGCACGCTCTAAACAGCACTTGCAGCAGCGATAAGTTCCCCTTGACGCTGCTGATCTTGGTCGGCACCTCCCCTTTGGGATAACGCCGCGTGGTAGGTAGCTCGAGACAACGATAACCGAGTTTAGGTGCGCGATAGGATAGGTACGCAAGTAGTTCATAAGTCATGAACAGATCACGAAACAGCGCGATCTTGGTGTCTAGGAGCATTTTCCGGCTGTAGGCACGGAAGCCCTGGGTCGTGTCTGTCCATCTAAAACCGGAGAACAGACTCAGCATCGGCGCATGAATAAAACGGATAGCAAAGTCACGAGATTTTGGCGTGTTTTCTGCCACACCTCCTGCAATAAAACGCGAAGCCTGGACAAAATCTACGCCCTGTTTTAGTGCATCAATGAAGCGGCGTATCGCTTCAGGATCATCTTTGTCGTTACCATCGATGCTGACAATACCTTCATAACCCTGATCAAGCGCAAACGCGTAGCCGCAACGCAGCTGCGCACTCAATTTACCCGGCCCCGTCTTCACCAGCAGTCCGCGTACGCCTTGCTGCTGTAGAGGTTCCAACCCAAGAGAGCCATCGGTACTGCCACCATCGATAATAATAATATCTGCTATCCCGTCAATATTGAGAGCCGCCATTTTAGACAGTTGGCTGTTGATGCGCTCACCTTCGTTGATGACCGGAATCATGACGCACCACGGGTGCTTTCGACCCACCCAGAGCCGCGTATCAAAAGTGGGGACTTGCCAGTCAGCACGAGCTTCAGGCGAGATGTTCGGAAGCATATTCATCTTAGTCATACGCATCAGGCCACTCGAACCGTAATCAACACAACGCCGGCGATAACCAGCACGATGCCGGCGCCAGTCGTCCAGTAAAACGACTCTCGAAAAATCACTATCGAGAACACGGCAACGGTTGCAACTGCACCCGCGGTCAGAATGGGATGCGCCACATTGAGCGGCAAGCGTGCTAACGCTGCGGCATAAAGCAAAAAGGCACCGCCATATAACCCCAGCCCCAACCAGAACGGCCAGTTGGTTAAAGCTGACACGGGGTCGCTAAAGGATGGGAATTTACGTGGTGGCATCATGGCCATCTTGATCAAAACACTGGCCGATGCGTTTGAGGCAATACCGAGAATAAGAATAAGCCATTTCATTGTGTTAACTCAGTCAAGTAATCAATTACTAAGATGATTTATTAATCACCTCTATAGACCCATTTTTGCGTTTAATAATTGCTCTGTAGTATCTGGGAAGATCAGAAAAAGCCCCGTTAGCTTCTAAATAAACCACGGCGCAGCTATTTCTTCCTCGCCCTAGTTCTTCTGCCTGTTGGAACGTCTTATACTCAAAGATGCCCCTATGTAAAATCAGGTTTGCATATCCACGGACTCCTAAATTTGAGGCTAAAACCGCACACCGGAGGTCCACTTCCTGCTTTATATCCTTAACAAGCTGCCTGTTTTCATGGTCAATCTGTGCCCATCGCGAGTAGTTTTCTATGTCTGAGCGATAACTTTTCTGTCCTTGAAAACAAGCGATACAAATAAGTAGCGTTAATATAACTCGACCCTTTATTTCAAAGCGAGCATACGAGAATGCCAAAACAATAGACGCTGGGAAAATGAATTTAAGTCTATCATAGGAAAATTGTGTTGCATGTTGAAGCATCACAATATTTTCGAGCAGCGGTATGCACGAGGCGAAAAATATTAAGAGGACTGCGCGTTGCTGTTTGTTTGTTGATTGCTGCGTGTTATTAACAAAAGAGATCAGCAATATAGAAAATATTACTAAGAAGAAAAATCCATATGAAAGCCCATAGCCCTGTCTCTTATACACATCT
>SDWN01000635.1 GCA_004195305.1 Neptunomonas sp.
CCACGTCACCGTCCAATCGCGACAAGATATCACCGGTACGCTGACGGCTGTAGAAGGCAGGTGACAGGGTTTGCAGATGGGCGTAAACCGATTCGCGCAGCGCAAACAGAATCTGACCTGACAAGCGGGTATGAAAATATCGGCTGACACCCCCCAGCAAGGTCGAAAATAGACCCACACCCAGCAACATCCCGGCGATGCTCAGCAGCTGATCAAAATCCTTGGCCAGCAACCCTTCATCGATCATCCGCTTGGTTAGATAGGGCTGCACCAGCACCAACAGAGTCGCCCCCACTGACACCAACAACAGCAAGGCGATGCTGCGCCGATGCGGCAGCACAAAACTGTACAGCCAACGCAGGCTGGTGGCGTCGGGTTTTCCGGGGGCGATGCCGGGAACCGTTTGATCCAGAGTCGTTTCCATGAGTGCTTCCTCTACGCTTTGCGGGGAGTGATATACACATCGAAAAACGCGGGGTTCTGAGCCCGGATACGGGTGTAAACATCGATTCCAAAATCGATCCAGTCACGTAGCAGGTCACAGTAGTGGTAGACCGGCATGGTAGGATCTTCGTAACGGGCATAGCTCTCGTGGTAGCAGCCGCCGGAGCAGAGGTTACGGATACGACAGCTGCTGCAGCCGGTATTGGTGCGATCCAGGCGCTGATCAAGAAACCCCGACAGCCCCTCCCGATCGATGCCGGTTTCAACCGTACCAAACAACGGCAGGTCCGAACCGGTAAAACGGTGACACAGGTTCAGGCCGCCGCTGTGATCGACCGCCAGCATGGCGACACCGGCACCACAAGGCAGCGCCTTTTTGCTGCCTTCGTGAATATCGGTGAGCAGCTGGTGCATGTTGGAAAAACCGATATTGCGATGCGCCAGCGCCTCTTCCAGATAGTGTGCACCCAATTTTTTCATGTTGGCAAACACTTCGACCAACTCCGCATCGGTCAGATTAAAGTCGGAGATATCGCCGGAGGTCACCGGTGCGAAGCCCACCTCAGCAAAGCCCAGATCATTAAACAAATGATCCCAGATGCGGATCACATCGGTCGTTCCCCGGGTCAGCGTGACCCGTGCTCCGACCGGGCGACTGCGGTAACGCTCCAGCAGCATACGTGCCTTGGCCGCCACCACCGCATAAGTGCCCTGACCGCCGACGGTGATCCGATTACGGTCATGAATCGCCTGGGGGCCATCCATGCTGACCGACAACCCAAACCGGTGCTTGGCCAGAAAATCGATAGTGGTCTCATTCAACAGCGTGGCATTGGTGGTCATGGTGAAATCGACCAGCTTGCCGAGTTCGCCGAAACGCTGTTCGGCATACTCAACAACCTGACGAATCAGCGGCAGGTGGCTTAGAGGCTCGCCGCCAAACAACACCAGGTTGTAACGCGTCTCGTCCGGCGACTCTTTAATCAACATCTCGATAGAGCTCTTGGCGGTATCAAAGGTCATCTTCTTACCGGCCGAGGGCTTATCTAAGTCCTCTTTATAACAATAGGTACAACTGAGATTACAGCCGGTGTTGACGTTGAGCACCAGCGTATTGAGCGGAAAACTCTCTACGTGCTTCACCCCGATCTCCGGCGTTAGCGGCCGTCCATCACTCACGATCTCCATCGACAGCAATTCTCGCAGCGTCTCTTTGATTACGTCGGGCGAATATTGAGATTCAAGCCGCTGTTGCAGCTGCCGATCGGTCAGATCTGACTGCTGCCGCAGCTGATCGATCACCTGACCGGTCACCTCATCGAGCTGGAACAGGCTACTGCTGGGGATATGAAACAGCATCCGCTTGTTATCCACGGAAACTTCATGAAGGTTGTTTTCAACCAGATTTAATTGCGTGCCCATAGTGGCTCCCGAGACATCTCTTAATCGGAGGGGGATACATTGAATAACGCTGCCCAGGGGAGATCCCTAGCAGAAAGACACTATCAATGGATCAGGCCACCGGGTCAGACCATGGTGAAACGGCACGCGTGCATATTGAGCTGGAAATAGATGCGAATCAGACGATTCAGCCGCAATGGCTGTTGGAGCAGGCGTGAATACAGCCTGCAAAGTAGGCAATGAAAGCATAAGGGTCACTCATTTATTTTTATAGTACATGTGTCCTAAATAAACCTTACCAGCCTAAGGGACGAAAAAATAGGTCTTGAGTCCTAAATACTTTACAATGCTAAGACCCATTGGTTACAAAACACACACCGGATTATTCCATAAGCGTTTCATTTGTACCGATACGCGGAGATAGGGATAATCCAACCGCTTTTGATAACCCCTCTAGAATCCGCTTATGCAAGATCTTCAGTTACAAGTCAGACCCGGTACCGCCGCCTCGTCCAAAGGGCAGGAACGCGTATTAAAAATTTTAAAGTCTGCTCGTAACCTGATGATCACTTCGGGATATCACAAACTGACGCTACGCAAAGTTGCCGCAGATGCCGGTATCAGTGTGGGCAACCTCAGTTACTACTATTCCAATAAACAGGACTTGATGCGGGATCTGTTCGATACCGTGATCGAAAATTACCTGCTTGAATTCGATAATATCCGCCAAAACACGGGTGATTCTGCAGAAGATCAATTTATCGCAATCGTCAATTTCATCATCGACGATATGAGAACGCAGGAAACCACCAATTTTTTTCCTGAACTCTGGGCGCTTTCCAATCACGATGACTACGCAGCCGAACGCATGAACGAGCTCTACATCAAGGCGCGTATTGTCCTCAATGAGCTGATCGCTGTCCTCAATCCTGCCTTGAGCGGTGAGGAACGTCAGCAAGTGGCGCTGTTTATTTCCGCCTCGATGGAGGGGCTGACGCCCTTCGTTGGCCACCAAAAACCCTGGGCGCAGCAACGGCCAAAGATTGCCAATATCGCGGCCTTCAGCTTTCTGCATCTGGTCCTTAATATTCGCAGTGAAGAGATCAACCAACCGACATTCAGCGCCCACGCTGACTGAGACAGATCAAGACAGTCGTATCGACTTAAGACACTGTCTCGCCCTGCCCTTTTGTTCTAAATCATCATCAAAACATGAAATAATTGTTTTTATTCAACAAGTAATACTCATAAGCCGCACCTCTTCAATTCTGGCATAGCTCCTGCTACATCCTACCCCATACGGTTCGGGCAACCTTCGTTCGTCCGCTGTTTACAACGTAAAAATAACAAAGGTAGGATTTATGAGCATCATTCAATCCAATATAACCCCCAGCGCCAAAGCGGCAGATTTCCTCGGCAGGCAACATAAAATGTTAATCGGTTCTGAATGGGTCGATGCACGCTCCGGGGACACGCTGGAAGTGCTTAATCCTGCAACCGGTGCCGAGATTGCCCGTATCCCCCATGGGGTGGCTGCAGATGTCGACCTGGCAGTGACAGCAGCCAGGAATGCGTTCGACAACTCGGATTGGAGTCGAATGAATCCTCCACAGCGGGAGAAACTGTTATGGCGCCTAGCGGATCTGATGGAGCAGAATATCGAGGAACTGGCCGAGCTGGAGTCAATCGACAACGGCAAATCCTCCGTCGTAGCTCAACATGTCGATATAACCGTGGCCATCGATTTTCTGCGTTATATGGCGGGCTGGGCCACTAAAATTGAAGGCCGCAGTGTCCAGGCATCGGTCTCCTATATGCCCGATGCCGTTTTACACGGCTATACCCGGCGCGAACCTGTCGGTGTCGTCGGCGCCATCATCGCCTGGAACTTCCCCTTGCTGCTGGCCGTTTGGAAACTCGGCCCAGCCTTGGCAACCGGTTGTACCTTTGTGATCAAACCGGCGCAAGAAACCTCTCTAAGCGTGCTCCGCCTGGGCGAGCTTATCCAAGAAGCGGGCTATCCCGATGGTGTGGTCAACATCGTCACCGGCGAAGGCGCTGTGGCGGGCGACGCGCTGGTCAAACACCCTGGCGTCGATAAGCTGACGTTTACCGGCTCGACCGAAGTGGGTAAGCTCATCGGCAAGGCCGCGATGGATAATATGACCCGGTTGACCCTCGAACTGGGCGGGAAATCGCCGGTAATCGTGCTACCCGACGCCGATGTGGCACAGGCTGCAGCGGGTGCGGCCATGGGAATCTTCTTTAATTCCGGCCAGGTGTGTAGCGCCGGTTCTCGCCTCTATGTGCATAAGAAAATTTTTGATAACACCATTGCCGATATCGCCAACATCGCCAATGGCATGAAATTAGGCCAAGGCATTGATCCCAGCGTTGACCTGGGCCCCTTGATTTCACAAAAACAACTTGATCGGGTCTGTGGCTATATCGACAGTGGTTTATCCCAGGGAGCGACGGCCGTAACTGGGGGAGGACGTGCTGGCGACCAGGGTTATTTCGTTAAGCCGACGATACTGGTTGATGTCGATCAAAATTCAAGGGTGGTCCAAGAGGAGATTTTCGGACCGGTACTCACCGCCATCCCCTTTGACGATATCGATGATGTGGTCAGAATGGCCAACGATTCCCCCTATGGCTTGGGCGCCAGCATCTGGTCCAACGACCTATCCGCGATTCATCGTCTAATTCCTCGAATCAAAGCAGGCAGTGTCTGGGTGAACTGCCACACAGCACTGTCCCCTGCTCTGCCCTTTGGCGGCTTCAAGCAATCGGGCATAGGCAGAGAGATGGGCGCCGAAGCTATCGAACACTATACCGAAGTCAAAACCGTGCTGATGTCGGTTTAAC
>SDWN01000638.1 GCA_004195305.1 Neptunomonas sp.
ACCGGTTTTGAGCGGCGTTCGAAGGCTTCAAGGCTGGGCAACAGGGTGCGTACACCCATCTGGGTCAGTTCATCCTTGATTTGGATAAAGTACGGAATTTCATCGTCTATACAGGGAATGACGACGTCGAAGGGATGGCTTAGGTACAGGGTACGCAGGCGCTCGAGAATGGCTTCTGCGTCGTTATAGGCGGGCAATGTACACACGGCATCGAAGAGATCCGGATCATAGGATCCGGAATCGAAATTGCCGTAACACAGACCATAAACCTGGGACACCTCCGGTGCCAGGCGGAGCGCCCTGGCAACACCGATGCCGGGATTGACTACATCAAAGGAGCTGATCCCTGTCACCGCAACGCGCAGGCCGGTGCTGCAGATGTTGTCCCGTAGGCGTCCATTGGTGGCAGGACCCGCGACGCTCTGGCGTCGGTGCAGGCTAAGTACATCGGCCAAGGGCACCAGAGTTTCGCTGATCCCATGGAGAATAATTGGCCCTGGTTGCGCCTTTTGTGGGGTTTTTTTAGTGCATAGCAAAATTTCGCTGAGCAGCCGCGCCGGTAAGTTGCAGTTGGCCCAGTGAGACAGCCTGATCCAGCAGGGAAAGTGGGCGTTGATATCACGCAGGTATAACTCTTTACATCCCCGGGGGCGGACCAGGTCGAGCTCAAGAGGGCCGCGCCAATCCAGTTTTTTAAGGATTCTGCGGACAGTCTTGTCGATCTCCGGATCATCGACAACGGTACCGCAGACCATGAGTCCGTTTTCGTTAGCGGCGAGTTGACGCATGATCACCATGCCGCTGGCCTCTCCGTCACGGTCTGCGACCAGAGCGACGCTGAATTGGTCACCGTAAATCATCGCCTGCAGTAGAACCCCCTCGCCACTCCCTGCATCCAGACGCAGGGCCTCGAACTGCGCCTGCTCCGGGTGGTAAACCACCTTCGCGCCGCTGTAGATGCCACGTATAAGCAGTGGAAATCCGAACTGTTCGGCGTGCAGTAAAATATCTTTAGGATCAGCTAGATGCAGCGTTCTTGGGGCCAGCAGCTGATGGTCGAAAAAGAACTTGGGCAAGTGCGGTTTGTGGATGCTGTCTATCCTGTCCGGGCGCGGCAGCAGGGTGTGGATTCCCGCACGCGCCAGACGCTCGGATAAGCGCGAGATCAGTGCTACCTCATTGTTTAGGCAAGGCAGCAGCGCATCCAGGTGCGTCTTTTCATGGATGCGCAGGATCTGCTCCAAAACAGCATCGTCACTCGCACCGATAGCGGGAATCAGGTGCAGCCGGTCGGCAACACCTGGCATCCAGGCCGCAGTCATCACCGAGTCATAACCCAGGGCTTGGATGCTGATATTGGCTTGCCAGCCGTCGCGAAGCGCACGGGCGACCGCCGCGCCGGGTTGGTGCGCCTCAAGCCCGCCGAAGCCGGTCAGGGCAACAACCGCATCAGGTGTCTTCATCAATACACTCCAGCGCTCTTAACTGGTGGAGGAAGCTCAGGGCATCGTGTCTGGCGTTAATTTCGCTCAGTGCATAGTGGGTTTGTAAAATATCAGCGAGATGGCTCAGACTAGCGCCAAGTTTTAGTTGGCTAAGAAGTATCCAGGCCGTATCGTTGCACGAGCTGATCACCCCGGAGTGGGTATCGATCAGTAGGTGGCTGTCATCTCCCTGGTCACCTTCAAGTGTCATCCATGATTTCAGTGAGAATGTCTGCTCTTGCAGGGCAATTGCACCGTCCATCGAACGCACTCCTTTATTGATAATTTTGTGAGGGTTTTAGACGCGGTGATTTGACCGACGTGAGTACCCCATTAGCTTGCCAAAATATGCTTGCAGGACCCTGAGTATGAATTAGGTCAAAAGCCGGGTTCTGGCGCCGCTGTTCTCTGTGTTCTCTAAGTTCTCTGTGTTCTCTAAGTTAATACAGCAAGATTTGCGCCATTAATTCGCGCGTAGCAGAGGCTAAGGGGGCGAAAAGGCTGCGACGGGGATGCACTCGGATAATTAGTGGTAGGTCGTGGCCAGATATTGCCGCGGTTGTTTGGAATGATATCCAGGCTGCTCGCAATGAAAATCAATACACGCGGCTAATTCCGCCGACGGACTCTCTACGGGGGCTCTGCGCTCCTTCATGAACACGGGTTGAAACCCGACAGGCTGCTAGGGAGTGTCTTAAATCCAGTCGCAAATTTAGGCCGACCTACAGGGCTAGGAAGTGTGGTTATTCCGTCGGGAACGGGATGCGCCGACCCACAGCAACGCTGTTGTAAGGTCGGAATTTATTCCGACAGGGTGCAGCATCTGTCCTTTGCCTAGAACGAAAACGGGAAGCCGATGGTCAATTGTATGTCGGGTGCATCGGCTGTTGCCCCGACGCTAATGTTGAAGTTGGCGCTACGGTCGGCGTCTAAGCGCATATTAACCCCGAATTTCAAAGAACCGACATGGAGGCGGCTAAAGTTGCTAGGATCGTTGCCGGATTCTACGTCGGATTTAAGGATCACACTGTGCCCGTATCCCATGTTAAATGAGGTGGTTTCATTGATCGCAAATCCCATCCCGATGCTCAGATTGATCGCATCGCCGGGATCAATTTCTCCGTTCGCTGTGCCTGAGTCATGCGCTAGATTCCACATATACCCCAAGCTGCCGTAGAGTACGGCCGGATCAGTCGGATAAGCAACGGCGATGCTCGGCTCTATGCTGTAAAAGCCGGAGCCGGTGGGTTGTTTAAGAAAAAACTCGCCAACCAGCGTGTCCTCATTGTCCGGATTATTATCTGTATCGGCAAAAACCTGACGCCGCGGAACATCGAAGGGACCATCTCCGGTGGTTGTTTTGACCCTGAGGTTGGCGGTGTAATAGGGAGCTGGCGCGGTGAAAGGGGTGATCTTATAGTGGGCTGAAAGTACGATATCGCCTAATCCGGAACCGTTAGAGCTGACTAAAGACGCTTGTTCGGTACCGCTGAACAGCTCTCGACCGCGAATGTCTTCACGGCGTTGCAGGTAGGGGACACGCAGGCCCAGCTCGAGTCGATCGGTCAGCGCGTAGCGAAAGTTGAGCGCGGCGGTCAGGGTGTCTCTGCGGGTTTCCTGGATGTTAATCAATCCGACCACGATAGAGGGAATGATACTGAACCCCTCCACCGCGACTCTGTTGCTGGATGAGTGGACAAAACTTAGGCTGGGTTCGAAGTAGACCCCCCCCCCTTCTTTGGTTACGGAGGTGCGGTTGCTGGTGCTGAGCGTGCTTTGTGAAGATTTATCATCGTCAGGTTTTTTTCCGACAGGATTTTGTGGCGGTGCCGATGTGGCGGTTGAGTCGGATTCGGCAATCCTGGGTAGCGGGTTGCTGCGCTCGGCGTTCCACTCCTGTTGTTCGGAGCTTTGAGTGCTTTGGCCGGGGAGGTGCGTGACACGACCGGCACCACGGCTCTGCTCCAGAGTGGGCGTTTCTACTCTTCTCGATACGCCAAGTTGGGTCTCAGTAGGGCGGTGCGGCTGTTGGATTAATAGGGATTGGGCTTCTAGCTTTGCTTCCTGGGCCTCGATGCGAGCCTGCTGTTCGGATAGCTGCGTCTCCAGTCGCTCCAGCTTTGTTTCCAGTGTTTCTGCGCTGGCCGGGGTTGCAATAAAGATGATAAGCAGGGTAACGGACGTTAATCGTAGTCGGCGTCTCATCGTATCAGTTCTCTTGTCTGCGTTAGGGTCAATCGCCGGCAACAATACAGTCTGCTGTCGGTTAATAAGGGTCTGACCCCGTGCGGCGCTATCATGCCGCTTTCTATCAGCCCCAGATCATTGTTCGGCGAACGCCAGTTTATCTATCAGACGGTATAGCGTTACCCGCGACACCCCAAGGATCTTGGCGGCATTGGATACGTTTTGGTCTGCACATATCATAGCCAGTTTTATGCAGTTGCGTTCAGCTACAGCTCTTGCTTGGGCGAGTGTCAGAATCCTTTGTGCAGCAGTTCCTGGATCAAACTCCAGGTCTGTGGCCTCAATCAGTTCCTGATCACACATGACCACGGCCCGCTCAACCCGATTGATCAGCTCTCTGACATTGCCTGGCCAGTGATAACCGTGCATCTGCCTGAGCGCATCGGCGCTGAAGCCCTTGATTTTATGGGTAGACTCAGAATGGAATTGTTTTAAAAAGTAGTGGCAAAGGGGGGCGATGTCCTCCCTTCTGTCGCGCAGCGGTGGAATAACCAGGCTTAAGACATGCAGCCGGTAATAGAGATCCTCCCGGAAAGCCCCCTCGGCTATCGCGTCTTCGAGGTTGCGGTGGGTCGCAGTAATGACCCTGATATCAATATTTATGGGCGTGCTACTGCCGACCCGGGTGACTTTCTTCTCTTGTAGAACGCGCAGCAAATTGGCCTGCTGCTCTATGGGCAAGTCGCCTATCTCATCCAGGAATATGGTTCCGGTATGGGCGGATTCTATGCTGCCGATGTGGCGTTGATGAGCGCCGCTGAACGCCCCTTTTTCATGTCCAAAAAGTTCTGACTGAATGAGTCCATCGGGTATTGCTCCGCAGTTAATCGCTATGAAGGGCCCTTTGTTGCGACTTGATTCATTATGGATAGCACGGGCCACCAGCTCTTTGCCTGTGCCGCTCTCGCCGCCAACCATGACGGATGCGTTGACACTGGCGATCTTATCAATATCTTTAAAAACCGCAGACATGGCGGGAC
>SDWN01000641.1 GCA_004195305.1 Neptunomonas sp.
GAGCCATGGATGGCGGTAGGGGCGATGTACAGGAGGTACGGTATGCCCCGAGAGCCATGGATGGCGGTAGGGGCGATGTATGTGATGCTTCAGAGGGTCGCGCGTCGACGTAGCAGTGACACCGGGTGAAGTACTAAAACCACAATAATAAACGTATCAGGTCAGAGTGATGAGCGAGAGCGCAACAGTTGCAAGCAGTTCTTCCAGCCAGGTAGCTTTTCTAGAGCCGATCAACCCTGATGCCGTCAACTCGATTAACGAGGTGATGGCATTAGCTTTTAAGCGTTATAGCGACCGTCCCGCTTTTACCAGTCTCGGACGAACCCTGAGTTACCGTGATCTGGATCGGTTGTCGGCTGATTTTGCAGCCTATCTGCAACAGGTTCTGGGACTGCAGCCGGGTGATCGGATCGCGGTACAGCTACCCAATCTGATTCAGTATCCGGTGGTGGTGTTTGGTGCCCTGCGTGCAGGTTTAGTGGTGGTGAATACCAATCCGCTCTATACCGCCAACGAGATGCTGCACCAGTTTAATGATTCTGGCGCCAAGGCGCTGGTGCTGTTTGCCGGCTGTGGTGATCGAGCCGAAAAAATTCTTGCCCAGACCCAGATCAAGCATGTGATCACCACCGAGGTGGCGGATCTGCACAGCCCGCTCAAACGCAGGCTGCTCAACACGCTGGTTAAGCATGTTAAGAAGATGGTACCGGACTATAGCCTTCCAGGCGCGGTTTCGCTGCCTCAGGCGTTGAAACTAGGCAGCCGGCAGCAACATCAGCCGTCAACGCCGGGCCCTGAGGATGTCGCGGTGCTGCAATACACCGGCGGGACCACCGGGGTTGCCAAGGGGGCGATGCTGACCCATGGCAATCTGGTCGGTAACTACCTGCAGTTGGCCGAGCATTTTGGCGATTTTATCGGCGAGTCGAAAGAACTGTTTATCGGCCCGCTGCCGCTATACCACATCTACGCCTTCACCATGCACTGCATGCTGCTGCTGGGGAGTGGTAATCACAGTGTACTGATCCCCAATCCGCGTGATATTCCAGGCTTTGTGAAAGAGCTTAAAAAATGGAAATTTACCGGTTTTGCCGGACTCAACACCCTGTTTGTGGCGCTATCCAACAATAAGGAGTTCGCGCAACTGGACTTCAGCGCACTGAAATTCACGGCGTCAGGCGGTATGGCGTTAACGACCGATGCGGCCAACCACTGGCAGCAGATTACCGGCTGTCAGATTATCGAGGGTTACGGCCTGACGGAAACCTCGCCTGGGGTGACCTTTAACCACCCGGGAAAAGTACAGCTGGGAAGCATCGGTCAGGCGTTACCACTGACCGAACTGAAAGTGCTCGATGACGCTGAGCAGGAGCTGCCTCCCGGACAGCCTGGTGAACTCTATATCCGCGGCCCTCAGGTGATGAAAGGTTATTGGCAGCAAATTGCAGAAACCGCGTTGGTGATGACCGCCGATGGTTGGTTCCGTAGCGGGGATATGGCGATCCTCCAGGAGGATGGCTTCGTGCGCATCGTTGACCGCAAGAAAGATATGCTCATAGTCTCGGGTTTTAATGTGTATCCCAATGAGGTCGAAGATGTCGTCACTGCCATGCCCGAAGTGCGCGAGTGTGCGGTGATCGGTGTGGCCGATGAGCGTTGCGGAGAGGCGGTTAAGCTGTTTGTGGTGACGGATTCCGAGCAGTTGTCCCTGGAGATGATACAGGCATACTGTCGTGAGCGTTTGACCGCGTATAAGATCCCCCGGCAGATTGAATTCTGTAATGATCTGCCCAAGAGTAATGTCGGTAAAGTGTTACGGCGGGCGCTCAAGCAACAGCCGGCGGCCTGAGGGGTTAAGCCAGGTTGTAATAATTAATCATGAGGTTAAGTGTTTTGATGAGTGACTTGATCAGGGTTGAATTAGTTGACCGAATTCAGCGGATTACGCTAAACCGTGCCGATAAGATGAACGCGATCACCTTGCCGATGTACGTCACATTGCTGGCTGCATTACAGCAGGCGGATGACAACCCCGAGGTACGAGTGGTCTACCTGTGCGCAGAGGGTGACCATTTCAGTGCCGGTAATGATATGGCAGCATTTATGCGGTCGATGGAAGATGAGACCGGTACGGCGGTGCAAGAGGTGTTACAGCCGCCGGAGCAGGTCCTGCTGCAGTTGGCTCGCATGAAAAAGCCGTTGGTTGCCGCGGTCAAAGGAATGGCTGTCGGTATCGGAGCCAATATGATGCTGCATTGTGATTTTGCTTACGCTGACAGCAGTACCCGCTTTATCTTGCCGTTTATCAATCTGGGATTAAGTCCTGAAGGGGGCTGCAGCCATGTTCTGCCGCATCTGATCGGGCATGTGCGTGCCGCTGAGCTGCTGATGCTCGGCGAGCCTTTTTCCGCCCTGACCGCCGCCGAACTGGGGATTATTAACGCCGCCTGTGAGCCGGAAGAACTCGAGGACCGGGCTTGGGGCTGTGCTCGTAAACTGGCGGCCAAGCCCCCCGAAGCGTTGCGGACGATCAAGGCGGCGTTGCGGCGTAATCCACAGCAGCCGCTAGAGGCGGTGATCTGCTCGGAGCTGCAGGTATTGGCCCAACGTTTTTCGACCGCCGAAGCCAAAGAAGCCTTGACGGCGTTCGCCGCTAAGCGTGCACCTGACTTCTCGGGTTTTAGTTGAAAGCAACAGCCCGGCGGCTTCCGGGCTTGTTGTCGGCTCGTCTCAACGGTTGGGCAGCGCCAGATAGAGCGCGCTGCCGCGGCGATCGATCAGCAGTAGCAGCGTCGATAATTTTGTATTCGCGGCCGCAGTAAACTCATCCAGAGACGTGATTTTTTGGCGATTCACCGCCAGGATCCGGTCCCCCGGGCGCAGCCCGGTGAGTGCTGCCGGGCTGTTGGGTTCGATCGATTTCAGCAGCACCGCGTTGCCGCTCTCTGCGAGGACCGCGCCAGCCAGATTGGGGTTGTAGCGTGCCCCCTCAGTGGCACCTTGGCCCGGGCGTTCCAATTCGACAATCTGCTGGAAGCGGACGTTGTCGCGTAGCAGATCGAAGGTCAACGACTTGCCGATCAGCCAGACGCCCAGTTTGGAGCGCAGCTGCGTGGTGTTTTTGACCGTTTCACCGTTGACCTTCAGTACCACGTCTCCCGCCCGGATGCCCACCTTGGCCGCTGCGGAGTTTGCCGCCACCTCACTGACCAGCACACCGTGCTCGCCCGTCTGCAGGCCAAAGGCTTCGGCCAGGTCGGCTGAAAGATCCTGAACCACGACCCCCAGTCGGCCGCGCTTAACTTCGCCGTTAGCCGCCAGTTGCTGGATGATCGCCTGGGTCATGTTACTGGGGATGGCGAAACCGATCCCTACATTGCCTCCTCCCGGGGCGATGATGGCGGTGTTGATACCGACCAGTTCGCCGCGCAGATTGATCAGTGCACCGCCCGAATTCCCCGGGTTGATCGAGGCATCGGTCTGGATGAAGTTCTCATAGCCTTCGATTCCCAGCCCGGTTCGCCCCAGCGCACTGACGATCCCGGTCGTGACCGTTTGTCCCAGCCCGAACGGATTACCAATCGCCACGACGAAATCACCGACCTGAAGCTGATCGGAGTCCGCCAGTGGTATCTCGGTCAGGTCGTGTGACTCGACCCGCAGCAGTGCCAGGTCGGCATCCGGATCGCTACCGATTAACGAGGCTTGCAAATTACGCCCATCGGTCAGGGCGATATGGAGCTCATCCGCACCCGCGATCACATGGTAGTTGGTGACGATCAGTCCCTGTTTGGCATCGATGATGACCCCTGATCCGGCGCTCTGTACCGGGCGTTGCTGGCTTTGTGGTGGTGGCAGGTTGAAAAAACGGCGAAAAAACGGATCGTCCTGGAGTGGGTTGCTGGCCCGGGTATGGGTGATCGTGGAGATGTTGACGACGGCCGGGGTCACACTTTTTAGCAGCGGTGCCAGCGTCGGCAACGGCTGGCCTTGCGAATCGCTCAGTGGCAACCCGGCCAGACTGCTGCTGGAGAATAGCAGCGCCAGCAGGGTTGCGCGCGCGACCGCCAACAGATTGGACTTGAGCGGGTGGGGGGGGCGTGTCATGGCTCTGAGTTCCGGTTTTATTAGTTATGATTGAGGTATTAAGGGGTGTATACGGTGATTTTTTGGGGCGATATGGCGTCGCAGTCACGAGGGTTGTAGCGCCAAGTGTCAGGAGCTAGTTTGGGGTGGTTAACGAGTATAAGTCTAGTCGCTGTTGACGATAATTCGTAGTGCTGGATTTATACCTACCAGAGCATAGGTATTGCATTACCACTCTGTTACATTCGTATGGCTACCCTGCAACAAGTATCGATCGTGTGGGTGGCTACAGTGAAGGATTGAACGCCGTTAAAGGAGCACGACATGACCGACCCCAAGGATTACTCAACCGTTCCCCCCTACGCCAATCGCAACGTCTGGATGCGCGGGTTGATGATGCTAATCTTCGCCTTCTGCCTCGGTATGGCTAAATTCGTGATGTTCGCAGTGGTGCTATTCCAGTTTCTGTCGGTGCTATTTACCTCGAATACTAACCCCAACTTGCTCAAGCTCGGCCTGGGGCTGAGTCACTATCAGTACCAGATTATGTTGTTTCTGACCTACAACAGCGACATGCAGCCGTTTCCGGTGGGGGACTGGCCTTCAGTCCCTGGATGATGG
>SDWN01000866.1 GCA_004195305.1 Neptunomonas sp.
TCTCGGAGCGGTCGCCGAGCAGGTGGCGGTAAGCGGCTGCGGCATCGATCTGGCCGATCTGCCCCCGCACTGCATGGACCCGAGCGTCGAACGGATTGCGGCTGCCGAGCGCCGCCTCGACCGACAGGGCTCCCGATACCGTCGCAGCGGCGTACACATCCTCCGCCGCAAACAGCCCCTGCAGCGCAAACGCTGTGGAGGCCTGAGTGCCGTTGAGCAGCGCCAGGCCCTCTTTGGGGGCTAGGGTGATCGGCGCCAGCCCCGCCATTTGTAGTCCCTGAGCGCCGGAGATCCGGTCGCCTTTATAGGTCGCCTCACCCTCACCCAGCAGCACCGCGCTCATATGTGCTAATGGGGCCAGATCGCCCGAGGCTCCTACCGAGCCTTTTTTCGGCACGCAGGGGTAGACTTCGGCGTTGACCAGACTGATCAGCGCGTCGATCACTTCCAGACGGATGCCGGAAAAGCCGCGCGCCAGCGAGTTGATCTTTAGGCACATCATCAACCGGACCGTGGCTTCGGTCATCAGCTCGCCGATACCGGCGGCATGCGACAGCACGATGCTGCGCTGTAGCAGTTCCAGATCTTCAGGTGCAATCCGGGTGTTGGCCAATAAACCAAAGCCGGTATTGATGCCGTAGACTACACGGTTTTGTTCGATCACCCTGGCTACGGAGGCGGCGCTGGCGTGGATCGACTGATGGCAGCTGGGGTCCAGCGCCAGTGACACAGGCTGGTTATGGATCTGACGCAGTTGGGACAGGGTCAGCTGGCCGGGTTTGATGCTGAGTGTGTACATAATATTCCTGAAAAACGCAGTCTGTAAAAGTAGCTCAAGTGTGGCTGGACCGTCAGCCTCCTAGCATCGGCAGATCCAGCCCCTGTTCTTGGGCACAGTCGATGGCGATCTGATAACCAGCGTCGGCATGGCGCATCACTCCCGTTGCCGGGTCGTTGTGCAGCACCCGGGCCAGACGTTTTGCCGCAGCCTCGGTGCCGTCGGCGACGATCACCACGCCGGCGTGCTGGCTAAAGCCCATGCCAACACCGCCGCCGTGATGGATGGAGACCCAGGTGGCGCCACCGGCGGTGCTGAGCAAGGCATTCAGCAGCGGCCAATCGGATACCGCATCGGAGCCATCGAGCATCGCTTCGGTTTCACGGTTGGGGCTGGCGACCGAGCCTGAATCCAGATGGTCGCGTCCGATCACAATCGGCGCCTTGAGTTCACCGCTGCAAACCATTGCGTTGAAGGCCTGTGCCAGTCGTGCCCGGTCCTTAAGGCCGACCCAGCAGATGCGCGCGGGCAAGCCCTGGAAGGCGATCCGTTCGCGGGCCATATCCAGCCAGTTATGCAGTTGTGGGTTATCGGGGATTAGCTCTTTTACTTTTTGATCGGTCTTGTAGATATCCTCAGGATCACCCGACAGCGCGACCCAGCGGAACGGGCCGATCCCTTCGCAGAACAGCGGGCGGATATAGGCGGGTACGAAGCCGGGGAAGTCAAACGCGTTCCCGACCCCTTTCTCCAGCGCCATCTGGCGGATGTTGTTGCCGTAGTCGGTGGTCGCCGCGCCACGAATTTGCAGTGATAGCATCGCCCGAACCTGAATCGCCATCGACGTTTTAGCCGCATCAATTACTGCGGCTTCATCGGTCTTGCGCATCTCGGCGGCCTGCTCCATCGTCCAGCCTTGGGGCAGGTAGCCGTTAAGCGGGTCATGGGCACTGGTCTGGTCGGTGACGACATCGGGGACGATGCCGCGCTCGACCAGTTCGGGGAAGATATCGGCACAGTTGCCTAGCAAGCCGACCGAGACCACCGTGGCATGGCTCTTGGCTGCTTGGATCAGCGCCAGGGCCTCGTCGAGACTGTAGGCTTTCTTATCCACGTAGCGGGTACGCAAGCGGAAATCGATCCGGGTTTCGTCGCATTCCACGGTGATGCTGGAGAAGCCCGCCATGGAGGCTGCCAACGGCTGCGCGCCACCCATGCCGCCCAAGCCTCCGGTCAGCACCCACTTGCCTGAGGCGTCGCCATGGAAGTGTTGCTTAGCCATAGCCGCGAAGGTTTCGTAAGTACCCTGCACGATCCCTTGCGAGCCGATATAGATCCAGGAGCCCGCCGTCATCTGGCCGTACATCATCAGCCCCTGCTTATCCAGCGCGTTGAACTGTTCCCAGTTGGCCCAATGCGGTACCAGGTTAGAGTTAGCGATCAGTACTCGCGGAGCGTCGTTATGGGTTTTAAACACCCCGACCGGTTTGCCCGATTGGATCAGCAGCGACTCGTCATCTTCCAGCCGTTGCAGCACCTCGATGATCTTGTCATAACAGGCCCAGTTTCTGGCCGCGCGACCGATCCCTCCGTACACCACCAGATCTTCGGGACGTTCGGCCACATCGGGATGGAGGTTGTTCATCAGCATCCGCATCGCAGCTTCGGTGAGCCAGCTCTTACAGCTGAGGGTGCTTCCTGTCGGTGCTTTGATTACCCGGCCATTGTCGTGGCGCGGGTCGACGGCTGAGTCAGTCTGTGCGTTGGTGGATATGTGAGTCATCGGCTTAAGGCTCCGTTTACAATCAGGTAGAACAGACGTGCAGCTACACGTGCGGTCCAGTTATCGATATCAAACTCCGGGTTGTATTCGGCGATATCGGCGAGTCTGAGTTTTCCGGAGCGGCTGATCAGCTGGATCAGCGGCTCCAATACGTCCAGTCCTACGCCTCGAGGAGCCGGTGCGCTGACCCCGGGGGCGATGCTGGCGGGCAATACATCCAGATCGATGCTCAGGTAGATCTGATCGCAGTCATCCATAAATTGCTGTAGCTGTTGCCGTGTTTGTGCCTGCTGGGTGATCGTCATATCCGCATCGCGGCGGTAGCTGACCCCCAACGCAGAGGCGCGCTGAAACAGCGCCTGGGTGTTGGCCATATCGCTGATCCCCAGGCAGCAATACTTAAACGGCAGACCTCGTTGTTGGCACTGCTGGGCGATCTGATAGAAGGGGGTGCCGGAGCTAGCGCCATTGCTATCCAGGCGCAGGTCGAAATGGGCATCGAAATTAACGATACCGATCCGCGGGATCTGTGCTTGAGACTGGTAGTAATTGACTAGTCCCAGCCAGCTGCCGTACGCCATCTCGTGACCACCGCCCAGGACGAAGCACAGATGGCCCGCAGTAAGGCAGTGATTGACCCTGTCTGCCAAGGCGAGATGGGCCTGCTCCAGGTCGTTATCCTGGCAGATCACATTGCCGGCATCATAGACCGGCCGATCAGCAGGCCAGGGCAGGTTAGCCAGTACACGCCGCAACTGGTCGGGGCCGTTGCGCGCGCCGATGCGACCCTGATTGCGTCGTACCCCCTCATCGGAGCAGAAACCGATCAGTGCCAACGCGTGCCGTTGCAGTTCGTTAACCGGCGACAAAGGCTGCACCGCTTGATGCAGGCGGCAGGCCAGTTTGGCCGGTTCTTCGGTATCGACACGCCCCGACCAGAGGCTAGCATCCGTGGGCTGATACATGACTTAGTTCTCCGGCGACAATGCGTTGGCCAGGGTGTTGTAACAGCGGGTTAACGCCCGCCAGGTAAGCCCGCTCGGCGGGTGCTTCGGTATCGTAATGTTCCGGCCAGAGGCTAGTATCCGTGGGCTGATACATGACTTAGTTCTCCGCCAAAGATACGTTGCACCAGGCCGTTCACCCCAAACTGATACGCCAGTTCTGCAGGGTGTTGAATATCCCAGAGTGCCATATCGGCAATCATCCCCACCTTCAACTGGCCGAGCTCTGTGCCTAAATTCAGTGCCTGCGCCGCACAGCGGGTGCTGCCTGCCAAGGCTTCTGCAGGAGTGAGTCGGAACAGGGTGCAGGCCATATGCATCGCCAACCGCAACGAGGCCAGCGGCGATGAACCGGGGTTCAGATCGGTGGCTACTGCCATCGGTACCTGGTATTGGCGTAGCAACTCGATGGGCGGGATCCTGTTCTGGCGCAAAAAATAAAACGCGCCGGGGCACAGCGTCGCTACGGTACCGGCCTTCGCCATGGTTGTTACACCTGATTCATCTAAAAACTCCAGATGGTCCGCCGACCAGGCGCCGTAACTCGCAGCAAGTTCGGCCCCGTGCAGGTTGCTCAGTTGCTCGGCATGAGCCTTGATGCCTAGGCCGTGCTGCTGCGCGGCGATAAAGACCCGTTCGCACTGGCTGGGCGAGAAGGCAAGGTTTTCACAGAACACATCGACCGCCTCGGCCAGATCTTCCTTAACTGCAGCCGGGATCAGCTTGCTACAGACCCAGTCGATATAGCCCTCTGGATCATTCATAAATTCGGCAGGCAGGGCGTGTGCGCCGAGCAGCGTGGTCGAGATGCGTACCGGATGGCTCTGCTGCAGGCACTTGGCGGCGCGCAACATATTCAGCTCAGTGTGCAGCTCCAGGCCATAGCCCGACTTGATCTCTACCGTCGTGACTCCCTCGGCCAGCAGCGCTTTGAGGCGCGGTTCAGCGAGAGCCATCAGCTCAGCGACGCTGGCTTTACGGGTCGCATTGACGGTCGATAGGATTCCACCGCCACGCTGCGCGATCGCTTCATAGCTGGCACCGAGCAGACGTTGTTCAAACTCCTCGGCCCGATTACCGGCAAACACCAGATGGGTGTGGGCATCGATCAGCCCCGGCGTCATCCAGCGGCC
>SDWN01000870.1 GCA_004195305.1 Neptunomonas sp.
TCGACACCGATGGCTGTCTGAGTGTTGCAGAGATGTCGCTCGAGACCGCGCAACAACTCCGCAACGCGGGTCCCTGGGGGCAGCTGTTCCCGGAGCCGCTGTTCGAAGGCGTGTTCGAAATCGTGCAGCAGCGGATCGTCGGTGAACGCCATCTGAAACTGGTGTTGGCTGAGGCGGGTAATAGCCAGGGGTTTTGTGTTGATGGCATCGCCTTTAATGTCGATCTGGATCTCTGGCCCTGCGAAGCGCCCCAGGCGAGGGTTGTTTATAAGCTGGATATGAACGAGTTTCGGGGCCGAGTGTCGTTGCAGTTGCTGGTCGATTATCTGGAGCCGATCTGGCCCTGAGGCTGCGCTTAAGTTTGCAGATAGCGGGGCAGTGGATCTCTTGATGGATGTCGTTATACGTGATTGGCATGTGGGGGTTTATGTGGGTCGGAATTCATTCCGACAAAGCGCCCAAGCAGCTTCCTATGCTGGCCTGAACACCGACCTTGTATCTACAAAATCCAATATTCATGTGGTAGAGCCGCGCTGGTCGCAACAACTAACACATACATAGCCAAAAAAGGTGTTACCAGAGCTCGGAGTCATTGTCTGAGGCCGGGTGTTCCGGATTGAGCGGGACCTGGATGTCAAACTCAACCCCCTGGCCGCGATTACTGCTACAAACGATAGTGCCCTGAAACAGATGAGTTACGAGTCGATAGACCACGTGGGTGCCTAGCCCGCTGCCGCCGTGTTCACTTCGGGTGGCGACGAAGGGTTCGAAGATACGCGGTAAGATCGCTTCAGGAATGCCCTTGCCGTTGTCAGAGTAAAGGATATGAATCATATCCGCACGGCGTTCGATCCTGATCTCGATCTTGCTTTCTCTATCGCCGAGAGGCGTTCCTGCGAAGCCGTGTCGCAGCGAGTTGTCGATGAGCTGGCTGAATACCTGCTTCCAGATATCCGGGTAGGAGACGATGTCCAGGGGGTGCTCGCCTAGTAGCTGTAACTGAATTTGCTGCTGTTGAAGTTGGGTGCTGAAAGTCTGTTTGACCTGGTGCAGCAGTCGATGCAGATCAACCTGTTGTCGTTGCAGCGTATGCGGGTCGATGGCGATCAGTCGAAACGCCTTGATCAGTTCGGCCATCTGCTGCAGGTGGTTTTGGATCTGATCGCTGTGCTGGCGAACGTGGCGGATAGCGGGGTTATGAGCCGCATCTGCAGCGGATAGATCGATAGCGGATAGCTCGGCGCTGATCTGCGCGGCGGTCTCCAGACTGGCGTTAACGGGCTTCTCGATCTCATCGGCAATACCGCTGACCAGCTCGCCCAGAGCGGCCATCTTTTCGGTTTCTACCAGTCGGTCTTTAGTGTGGGTCAGCTCCTGGAGTGCTCCGGAGAGGCGGTCATTGGTGTGTTTGAGGGTGGCGGTACGGTATTTAACCCGCTGCTCCAGCTCGTTGTTGAGTTGTTCCAGCGCTTGCTTGGCTCGCTTTTTCCCCTCAAGCTGTTTGCTGATGTTGTTGCGCATCAGGTTGAGCGTGCCAGCCAACTGGTCAAGCGAATCGCTTCCCCCCCTGCGTAGCAGGCTGGGTTCGAGTTCGATGCCTTCTTCGAGGTTGTTCAGATCCAGGCGCAGGGTATAGCGTGCCAGCCGGCTGAGGTGGGTGACGATCATGTAATGAACGATCAGCAGGATGCCGATCGACACCAGAAAGGTCTTGATCGCCTGGCTGCCAAGGATGATGAAAAACTTTTCCAGCAGACGCTGGTAGACGTTATCCAGGGTGGCACCGACCTTGAGTTGGCCTACCAGGGTATCGCGGTAGAAGAGTTGGAACTCGCGCTGAATGGGCAGCTCAACCTGAGGGTCGCCACGGAAAAAAACCGATTCTTGCTTGTCGGCGACAATTTCGGTGATGGAGGTGAAGCCGATATCCGGCAGTTTCATGATACCGTCGAGCTGAATCACGATTTGATCTTTATCCAGCTTCCACAGGCTGGATGACAGGGAATCGAGGTAGCCTGCCTCGATAGAGTCGATCCCTTGCTCGATGGTAGAAAGGTCTTTTTTATAGTCCCAGAATAGTTGCACGGCGGTGCTTAAAACCGCCAATAAACTGCTGCACAAGATGATATAAACCAGCAATCGGTAAGAAAGCAGGTTGTCCTGGCGATAATGAAGGTAGCGTTTTAGCAAATGGACGGGTCCGTCATTGAGCTCTGTTGGTAACAATCTGTTGGTAACAAAGGGTGACGTAAGGACAGTAGCAGAAATCAGCGATAACCGGAAAGGATGTGAGTTGATTTGGGGTGAATTAACCCTAAAGTGCTAGGCCCAGATGCCGAATTCATTGCTGAATTCGGCATCTGTGGAAAACTATTACATATTCGGGTAGTTAGGGCCGCCGGCACCTTCCGGTGTGACCCAGGTGATGTTCTGAGACGGATCCTTGATATCGCAGGTTTTGCAGTGCACACAGTTTTGCGAATTGATCTGGAATTTTTTGCTGCCGTGCTCGTCCTCGACTATCTCGTAGACCCCTGCCGGACAGTAGCGTTGGGCCGGTTCATCATAGAGCGGCAGGTTGCGCTCGAGAGGAATGGCCGGATCCTTGAGCTTGAGATGGCAGGGCTGGTTCTCTTCGTGGTTGGTATTGGACAGGAATACCGAGGACAGCTTGTCGAAGCTGAGAATCCCGTCCGGCTTGGGATAGGTGATTTTGGCGCACTCGGCGGCCGGCTTCATCTGGGCGTAATCCGGATTGCGGTCGTGCAGCGTGAACGGCAGCTTGCCCTTGAACCAGTTCTGATCGAGGTAGTTGAAAGCGCCGCCCAGGGTCATGCCGAACTTGTGCATCGCCGGGCCGAAATTGCGGGTGCGCTGCAGCTCATCATTAACCCAGCTGGCGTTAAAGTTATCCTGGTACTGAGTCAGCTCGCCAATGCCATGGGTATCACCCTTGAGTGCTTCGGCGATCGTCTCGGCTGCAACCATGCCGCTCTTCATGGCGGTATGGGTGCCTTTGATTTTGGCGAAGTTGAGGGTACCGGCATCACAGCCGATGACCATCCCGCCGGGGAAAGTCATCTTTGGCAGTGAATTGAACCCGCCTTTAGTGATGGCGCGAGCGCCGTATGAGACACGCTTGCCGCCTTCGAGGTACTGTTTAAACACGGGGTGATGCTTCATCCGCTGCATCTCGTCGAAGGGGCTCAGGTGCGGATTGGAGTAACTCAGGTCGGTGATCAGACCCAGCACCACCTGGTTGTTCTCGGCGTGGTACAGAAACGAGCCGCCCGGCGCGTTTTTACCCAGCGGCCAGCCCGCACCGTGTATCACCAGCCCGGGCTGGTGCTTGCTGGGTTCGATATCCCAGAGCTCTTTAATGCCGATACCGTAGTGTTGCGGATCCGCGCCTTTGTCCAGGTCAAACTTGGCGATCAGTTCTTTACCCAGATGGCCGCGGCAGCCCTCGGCAAAGAGTGTCTGCTTGGCGTGCAATTCCATACCAGGCATATAGCTGTCTTTGGGTGCGCCTTGCTCGTCAACGCCCATATCGCCGGTGGCAATCCCTTTAACCGAACCGTCCGCATGGTACAGAATTTCGGCAGCGGCAAAGCCGGGGAATATTTCGACCCCCAGGGATTCCGCTTGCTCGGCCAGCCAGCGGCTCAGATTGCCGACGCTGATCACGTAGTTGCCTTCGTTGTGCATCGTGGCAGGGACGAATGCGTTAGGAATTTTGGTGGCTTTGTGCTCATCTTTAAACAGATAGATCTCATCGCCGCTGACCTGTTCGCCCAACGTCAGCCCCATCTCTTGCCAATCAGGGAATAGCTCGTTCAGCGCGCGGGGTTCGAATACGGCGCCTGACAGGATGTGAGCACCGACCTCGGACCCTTTTTCGACCACGCAAACCATGAGCTCTTGTTGGTTGGCTTGTGCTTGTTGCATCAGGCGGCAGGCGGCAGAGAGGCCCGCAGGCCCTGCACCGACAATGACGACATCAAATTCCATCGCTTCGCGTTCCACACCCTTCTCCTGTTTGATTGACCAAGGTTTTAGTTGCGAGCCAAATGAGGAACGCAGCACAGACCGGTGATTGTAAGTAAAAACCCCTATTTTTTGCAAGAATCATTTGCATAGGGCAAGTCTGGGTGATAATTTACTAGGGAAATTACTTACTGATATTTCATGGCGCCTGAGAGGTTAAATCTCGGGCGTTCTTTCATACGACTCCCTACGGTGGGGGCGGAACAACCTACGAGGAACTCTATGAAAGTTCTAGTCGCTGTAAAGCGAGTGATTGACTATAACGTCAAGGCTCGGGTAAAAAGTGATCAAACCGGTGTGGATCTGGCTAACGTCAAGATGGCGATGAACCCATTTTGCGAAATCGCCGTAGAAGAAGCGGTGCGCCTGAAAGAGCAGGGTGCAGCGGATGAGATAGTGGTAATTTCTATCGGTCCCAAGGCTGCCCAGGAGCAGATTCGCACTGCGCTGGCGTTGGGTGCCGACCGTGGCATCCATATCGAGACCGAGGCGGAACTAGAGTCCCTGGCGGTTGCGAAATTACTGGCCAAGGTTGTCGCTGAAGAGCAGCCCGGGCTGGTGATTCTGGGCAAGCAGGCGATCGATTCTGATAATAATCAAACCGGCCAGATGCTGGCTGCCTTGGCGGACATGCCCCACGCTATGCGTCGCTGCCGAACATCATGAAAGCTAAGCGCAAGCCGCTGGATAGCAAGACACCGGCCGATTATGGCGTTGATACCACGCCACGCTTGAAAGTTCTCAAAGTCGAGTCGCCAGCTGTGCGTAAGGCTGGGATCATCGTAGCCAGCGTCGACGAGCTGGTTGAAAAATTGAAGAATGAAGCGAAGGTGATCTGAGATGAGTATTCTGGTAATTGCAGAGCATGATAACGCGTCCCTGAAAGCTGCGACTCTCAACACCGTTGCGGCGGCGCAAGCTATCGGTGGAGATATCCACCTGCTGGTCGCCGGTGAGAATTGTGGCCCGGCGGCAGAGCAGGCGGCCCAGGTTAGCGGTGTCAGTAACGTATTTGTTGCCGATAATGCGGCTTACGCGCATCTGCTGGCCGAGAACCTGGCTGGGCTGATAACCGAACTGGGTGCGGGTTACACTCATATTCTGGCGCCCTCCACCACCAACGGCAAGAACGTGCTACCACGGGTCGCAGCCAAGCTGGATGTCGTGCAGATCTCCGACATCATCAGTGTCGAGAGTGCCGATACGTTCAAGCGTCCGATCTATGCCGGTAATGCCATTGCCACGGTGCAGTCCAGCGATGCGATTAAAGTGATTACGGTTCGTACCACCGGGTTTGATCCGGTTGCTACTGAGGGCAGTGCCAGCATTGAAGCGATTACTGCCGTTCATGACGCCGGCACATCGGCTTTCGTCAAAGACGAACTGGCGGTTTCAGATCGCCCCGAACTGACCGCAGCCAAGGTGATCATCTCCGGTGGCCGTGGTATGGGTAATGGCGAAAACTTCGGGCTACTGGAAAAAGTGGCCGATAAGCTGGGTGCCGCTGTAGGCGCATCGCGCGCTGCCGTTGACGCAGGTTTTGTCCCTAACGATATGCAAGTTGGTCAGACCGGAAAGATCGTCGCCCCCGACTTATATATTGCGGTTGGTATCTCCGGCGCTATTCAGCATCTGGCTGGCATGAAGGACTCTAAGGTTATCGTCGCAATCAACAAAGACGAAGAGGCACCGATCTTTCAGGTCGCCGATTACGGCCTGGTTGCCGATCTGTTTGATGCGGTACCTGAGCTGGAATCCAAGCTGTAATCGATGACAGGCTCCTAGAAGGTGTTATCAAAAGCCCGGATTACCGGGCTTTTGTATGTCTGAATCAAGGCTTTATTGCTACCGCGAATTAACCTTCATGTCCCGCTAGTACGGCTTTGAGTGCCTTGATCCGATGCGCCTGGTTGACCAGGTCGGCCAGACTTGCCGCATCCATTTTTGCCATCACCCGGGCACGGTGGACCTCGACGGTTTTTGGGCTGATCTTGAGTGATTCAGCGACCACCTTGTTAGCCAGTCCGGACACCACCAGTTGCATCACCTGTTTTTCCCGTTTGCTGAGCGTGTTCCAGCGTTCGCCAAGCTGGTTTTGGCGTTTCTGATCTTGGTGCCACTGCGTAGCATAAACCATCGCTTTGTCGATCTGCTCGAGCAGTACCTGGTCGTCAAATGGTTTTTCGATAAAATTCAAGGCACCGTTTTTGAT
>SDWN01000172.1 GCA_004195305.1 Neptunomonas sp.
GAACTTACGACCTTCGCCAGGGGTTATGAAGAGCGAGCCCGATGTTTTTTACTCGCTAAACGAGAAAACCCAAATCAAGCAAGTGCTTGATTTGGGTTCTATTTACGTTGGTAGCGGGGGCAAGATTCGAACTTACGACCTTCGGGTTATGAGCCCGACGAGCTACCAGACTGCTCCACCCCGCATCAACGAGGGCGTAATATACAAGCCTAATAACCCTAAGTCAACCGTCAAACCGGAGCCTTGCCAACAAACTTGATGGAGAGCGAGTTTACGCAGTGGCGGGTGTTTTTGTCGGTCAGCCCCTCCCCTTCAAACACATGCCCCAAATGGCCATCGCAACTGGCGCAGACTATCTCGATGCGGCGACCATCGGCATCGGGCTGATGCTTAATCGCGCCGGCAATTTCATCGTCAAAGCTGGGCCAGCCGCAACCTGCAGAAAACTTATCGGTGGAGCGATAGAGTGGCGCATTGCACTGCCTGCAGATAAACACCCCCGCATCTGAAAAGTCATTGTATTCACCGGTAAAGGGCGCTTCGGTGCCCTTATGGAGAATAACGCGCTGCTCGTCGTCAGTAAGCAGATTAAGCGATGTTTTCCCTGACTGAGTCATATGTACTCCGCTGCTATTAATCGGGTGGCCGGTTAGGGGAACATGCCAACAAGCGTATCAAGTGTCAAAGAACTGATCTGCGACACAGATTTAGATGCGGGACATGGACTTTTGGACGATCTGATCGATACTGAATAATAGAACATTAACTGAAATCCATGGAGCGGCCGATATGAATAGAATCGAACCTCATACGCACGTCGTGGTCATGACCGGCTATCCGGACTGCCAGCTGCACTACCTCGGTTTTAAAGCCGAGGTAGTGGCAAACGAAGGCTCTGGATATCTGGTTCGTGACCTGAACGGTCAGGAACATGTGTGCGCGCCCAGCGAACTACTGCTGGATACCGAGCCGCTAGGAGCCCCTCTAACCGACCGTCACTAACCTCGCCCAGCCCTCTCAGCAACACGCCCGCAGTGTGCGGGCGTTTAGATTACCGCCGTAGCGGCCTGCCGTTCTCGGTTTAACCGCTAAAGGGTCAACACCTTCTCACCGCGGGAGATGCCAGAGACACCACTACGCACCACCTCCAGAACGTTGGTGGAATCGACCACCTTGATAAAGGCATCGAGCTTGTCGCTGGAGCCTACCAGCTGCACGGTATAGACCGAGCTGGTGACATCAATTACCTGGGCACGGAAGATCTCGACGTTGCGGATCACCTCGGCGCGCTGCGATCCCAGGGCTTTGACTTTGATCAGCATCAATTCGCGCTCGATGTGATCGCCCTCGGTCAGATCGACCAGCTTCACCACTTCGATCAGCTTATTCAGATGCTTGGTAATCTGCTCAATCACCCGGTCATTGCCTGCGGTGGTCAACGTCAGGCGCGACAGGGTCGGATCCTCGGTGGGTGCCACGGTCAGCGACTCGATGTTGTAATTACGCTGCGCGAACAAGCCCACTACGCGAGACAAGGCGCCCGCTTCGTTTTCCATCAAAATAGAAAGGATATGTCTCATGATCAGGTTCTCTCCGTCTTGTTCAGCCACATGTCACGCATCGCACCGCGCGGAACCTGCATCGGGTAAACATGTTCAAACGGGTCGATATGGACGTTGACGAACACCAGCCGATCCTTCATCGCAAAGGCTTTCTCCAGCGTTTCCTGTAACTCCTCAGGCTTGTGCACCTCCATCCCAACATGGCCGTAGGATTCCACCAATTTGGTGAAGTCCGGTAACGATTTCATGTAGGACTGCGAGTGCCGACTCTCATAATTGAGATCCTGCCATTGGCGCACCATACCCAAGGACTGGTTATTGAGGCAGATAATTTTAACCGGCAGGTTGTACTGCAGACAGGTGGACAACTCCTGAATATTCATCTGAATACTGCCCTCACCGGTGATGCAGACCACCTCTTCGTCGGGGAAGTTTAGCTTTACCCCCATGGCGGCAGGCAAACCAAAGCCCATGGTGCCAAGGCCACCGGAGTTGATCCAGCGACGCGGTTTGTTGAACTTGTAATACTGCGCGGCGAACATCTGATGCTGACCCACATCGGAACAGATATAAGCATCGCCTTGGGTGACTTGGCACAGCGTTTCGACCACCTTCTGCGGCTTCAGCTGCTCAGAATCATCCGTGCGGTAACGTCCGCCGTGGCGACCACGCCACTCTTCAATCTGCTGCCACCAGCTGTCATGCGACTCAGTATCCCGCTCAGTGCCACTGGCATGAACCTGCTTCAGAATCTCGGTCAGCACCGAATCCAGCGGCCCGACGATAGGCACATCGGCAGCGACGGTCTTGGAGATCGACGAGGGGTCGATATCGACATGGATCAGCTTGGCGGTGGGGCAGAACTTCTCGGTGCCATTGGTGATCCGGTCATCCAGACGCGAGCCCAGATTGAGGATCATGTCAGAATGGTGCATCGCCATGTTGGCTTCCACCGTGCCGTGCATACCGGGCATGCCCAGAAACTGCCGGTCGGTGCCAGGATAAGCGCCCAAGCCCATCAGGGTATTGATAACCGGGTAGTTCAGGTGCCGCGCCAACTCGATCAGCAACTCCGAGGCATTAGCAGAGATCACCCCGCCACCGGCCAGAATCACCGGACGCTTGGCACTGAGTAACAATTCGACCGCTTTCTTGATCTGGCCACTGTGGCCACGCGTCACCGGGTTGTAGGAGCGCAGCTTGATCGACTTGGGATAGACATATTCATAACGTTCGGTCGGCGTGGTCATATCCTTGGGGATATCCACAACGACGGGGCCGGGTCGACCGCTGGAGGCGATATAAAAGGCTTTCTTGAGGATCATCGGAATCTCTTCCGGAGATTTAACACTCAGATTGTGTTTTACGATGGGGCGCGATATCCCCATCATGTCGCATTCCTGGAACGCATCTTCGCCGATCAGGTGGCTCATCACCTGGCCGCTGAGAATAACCATTGGAATCGAATCCATATACGCGGTGGCGATACCGGTAATCGCATTGGTCGCACCGGGGCCGGAGGTCACTAACACCACACCGGGCTTGCCGGTAGCACGCGCATAGGCATCGGCCATATGCGTTGCCGCTTGCTCATGCCGTACCAGAATATGTTCTACCGCATCCTGCCGAAACAGAGCATCGTAGATGTGCAACAGCGCGCCGCCTGGGTAGCCGTAGATGTATTCAACACCTTCGTCCTTCAGGAAACGGGCAATCATGTCACCGCCAGAAAGTAATTCCACTTTTTCCACCCTCAAAATCTTTCGCAACAAGGATTCGCTATTGGCGACCTTTGCTGCCGTATCAAAAGATTGTGTATAGATACACGACCACAACACTCAACACCCGACTAGTCACATCCATGCAGATGTGTCATTTCATTACCGGGCTGAAGCGTAACCGGACAGGAAGTCCGATACAGGTCGTTCAGGGTGTGTATCGGGACGGTACGTCACCAATACGGGTTGAGTTAAAATAAGCCCGGTAAAGCCTACTTCAGATAACGCCAGTGGTAACCGAGCGTTACTGCCTAAACAAGATTCCGCAATACTGCCAGCATCGGTGGCTTGCAGCAATACCACAATGGCATAAACTCAGAACTTCTAGGAGTCTGACCGAGAATAGCGATCGTAGCGAGGGATGCGCATTTTGAGTCAGATTAATCGGTCATTTGCGAAAAATAGTGGTTCTATTTGCCAAAAATGAGCGGATAATCTGCCCGAAATGCGAATTTCGCAGTAGGTCTGTCTATTCTCGGTCAGCCTCCTAGGGCCGCAAAGCAATCTGATTTATAGTGGCAACAAGCTAGGAGCCTGTCGGCCCTAACAATAATTAATACCGATTTACAGGAGTCGCCATGAGCGCCATCGATATCCGTAACCGCGACCGCACCATCGAAGAGCTGCGCGGTTTTATCAAGAAAGTACTGGTTGAACCGGAGATAGTGCCGCATTGCCTGGGGATAGCCCGCGAATTGATCGATCAAGACAACGCGGACAGCGAAATCGCCGAGAAGATCAGCAGCAGCACCAACGTTAAGATTCCAGCGCAGCACAGTATCGCCGATAAACTTTTTATCGACCTGCTCAAAGAGGTGGTACGGGACGAAAAAGCGCTGTATTGACTTGAGCTCAATTCAAGCCCAATAACTGTTGTCACTATCTGCTGAGCCTTGAGGGAGCCGGTCTCCCGGCGATGTTGTCATGTTTCGCGGCCAAGGCTTACAGATCGCCTGCAGGCAGGCTCCCACGGTGCTCTCTGCTGATCCTTGTGGGAGCCGGGCGCCCGGCGATCTTTTTCCGCGCCCGCGGTACTCCTAGCCCTGTTTGAACACCACCTGGCTGCCTTCAAAGCTGGCTATGATTTTAGCCCCCGGCTCAAACTGCCCTGACAGAATCGCCTCTGCTAAAGGATTTTCAACGTAACGCTGAATCGCCCGTTTTAAGGGGCGTGCGCCGTAGACCGGATCAAACCCGGCTTCGAGCAACCTGTCCAGCGCAGTGTCCTGCAGCTCCAGGGTCAGTTCGCGCTCGGCCAGACGGCTGGTTAAACGCTGCAACTGAATCTTGGCGATGCCGCGCACCTGATCACGCCCCAGCGGATGAAACACCACCAC
>SDWN01000173.1 GCA_004195305.1 Neptunomonas sp.
CAGATCAAGGACGCGTTAGCGCAGGGGGCCGTGGCTCAGGTCGATCCGAACGACTTCCCTCTGGATCAGCCCGGCACTCCTTATATGGCACCGCAGCTGTTGACTAATGTTGATCACAGCATGCGGGTGATGACCGAGGAGTCTTTCGGTCCGGTGGTGGGGGTGCAAAAAGTCGGCTCCGACGCGGAAGCGATCGCGTTGATGAACGACAGTGAGTTTGGCCTTACCGCCTCTATCTTTAGCCATGACATCGAAGCCGCGATCGCGCTGGGTGATGAAGTGCAGACCGGGACTTTCTTCATTAATCGCTGTGATTATCTGGATCCTGCGCTGGCCTGGACCGGGGTCAAAAATTCCGGACGTGGCTGTACGTTGTCCAAGCTGGGCTACGAGTCGCTGACCCGCCCCAAATCATTCCATATCAAGACCGAGTTTTAAGGGACCGCTATGCGCGTATTAGAAGCCAACTGGAACTATCCCAACAGTATTCGTACCGGCGCGGGTCGGATTAAGGAGTTGGCGCAGGCCTGCCAACAACTGGGGATGCAGGCACCGTTGCTAGTCACCGATCCGGGACTGGCCAGTCTGGCGATGGTCAAAGATGCGCTGTCATCCTGTCAGGCGGCAGGCCTGCGGGTGGCACTGTTTAGTGAAATACAAAGCAACCCCACCAGGGAAAATGTCGAAGAGGGAGTGACTATTTATAGAGCCGGTAACCACGATGGGGTGATCGCTTTCGGTGGCGGCTCGGCGCTGGATGCCGCCAAAGCGGTGGCACTGATGGCAGGGCAGGATCGGCCGCTATGGGATTTTGAAGATGTCGGCGATAACTGGACCCGGATCAACGAAGCCGGGATCGCGGCCATTGTTGCGGTACCGACCACGGCCGGTACCGGTTCCGAAGTAGGGCGTGCCTCGGTGATTACCGACCGGGCGAATCATATTAAGCGGATTGTTTTTCATCCCAAGATGTTGCCCTCGGTGGTGATTCTCGATCCTGAGCTGACCTGTGGTCTGCCGCCGCATATCACCGCGGCCACCGGCATGGATGCGCTGTCGCATAACCTGGAGGCGCTCTGTTCACCGTATTATCATCCCATGGCGGAAGGCATCGCTATCGAAGGGGTGCGTTTGATAAAAACGTATCTTGCACGTGCGGTGGCTGAGGGTAGTGATCTGGAGGCGCGCACCCAGATGCTGGTTGCATCCAGCATGGGGGCAACCGCGTTTCAGAAGGGGCTGGGTGGCATGCATGCACTCGCGCATCCTCTGGGCGCGCTCTATAACGCCCATCACGGCCTGTTGAACGCGATCTTGATGCCCTACGTGCTCAAAGCCAATCGCGCAGCTATCGAGGCGCGGATTGAGCGGCTCTCTCGCTATCTGGATCTGCCCGGCGAGGGGTTTGATTCAGGCTTCGATGGTTTCCTCTGTTGGGTGTTAGCGCTGCGCGAGCAATTGGCTATTCCGCACAGCCTGGCATCGATCAATATCGATGCCAGCGATGCAGTACGGGTGGGGCAGATGGCCGCCGAAGATCCCGCTGCGGGTGGTAATCCGATCCCCTTCGATGCGCAGCAGTACAGCCTTATTTTTACAGAAGCGGTACAAGGGCGGCTGTAGTGTAAACAGCGACAAAGGACCGCAGCCTACAGTGGCCATAGTACGGAGGCCATAGTACGGAGGCCATAGTATGTAAGCCATAGTACAGAGGCCATAGTATGTAAGCCATAGTACAGAGGCATAGGAGAAGGCGATGAGAATCGGCATTTTACAATGCGATGATGTGATAGACGAGCTTCAGCCTGAGTTTGGCAATTATCCGGCGATGTTTGAAGCCTTGCTGGGAGAAATCGCCCCGGATTGGGAGTTTGTTACTTACCGCGCGATCGATGGGGAACTACCCGCGACGATTGATGCGTGCGACGGTTATATCACCACCGGCAGCCGTTACGGTGTCAATGATGCTGATGCCTGGATTACTCAGTTGGAGGCGTTTGTCGCTGAGCTGGCGCAGGCGGGGAAGAAATTTGTCGGCATCTGTTTCGGCCATCAGCTCCTGGCGAATGTGTTGGCTGGCCGGGCGGGAAAATCCGACCGAGGCTGGGGCGTTGGCGTCTCTTTCAACCAGGTGGATGTTAAGAAACCCTGGATGGAACCCTACCAGCCATCGCTGGACCTGGTGGTCAGCCATCAGGATCAGATCACCCAGTTGCCGCCAGGCGCAGAGGTGTTGGCCAGCAGCCCATTCTGTCCTTACTACATGCTTCAGTACGGGCAGCATCTGTTGACTCTTCAGGGGCATCCTGAGTTTAGTAAACCGTACTCAGCCGCGCTGATAACGTGGCGCGGAGACCGTATTCCGGCGCCCCGCTGTCGGGAGGGAAAGGTATCGCTCGCGGCCGAGGTTGATGACCGGTTGATGATGCGCTGGATCATCAACTTTTTTTCTCAGGATGTGAATCCAACAGGTTGATCGTCGCGCGGCAGGTGGGTCATAGCACCATTATCTTGCCGTTGTTTCAGTACTGGCCCCCTGGCTTCCTTGTGCTTACGCAGATAAAGGCAAGACCAAACCCCGCCCGTTTCACGATTCTAAAATATTATTGGAACTCATGGCCGAAATGAGTGCCTCAAAAGCTGTCCTTCCATGCTGACCCTAGGAGGCTGACTGAGAATAGACAGACCTACTCGGCAACAGCTGCTGCGTTGCTCTACCTCCTGCATCCATGCAGTCGTGCGAAATGCGCATCTCTCGCTACGATCGCTATTCTCGGTCAGCCTCCTAGAGGGTCAGACCTTAACCCAGAGGCTTGTTCTCGGAGAACGCTAAACACATGTTTAAACGCATCAGTATTCCCTTCGTTGTTATCGTCGTCTTGTCCGCAGGCGTCTTTATCGCTACCCAGACCATGATCATGCCCATGAGCACAGACCTCTCCGTTATCGGCCAGGGTAAGCCGTCATTGGTACTGGGGGTAGAAAACTATTCACCGGCCGGCGGTGAAGCACTCAATCGCCTGAACGCAGTCAGGGACGACTATAGTGATCGAATCCTGTTTGTAGTATCTGATCTGGGGACGCCTCAGGGGCAGGCATTTGCACGCCAGTACAATCTGCAGGATGGCGTTGCGATATTCCTATCCCCCGAGGGTAAGCCGCTCAAAATAGCCACCATACCGGCCGATGAACAGGCACTGCGCCAGCAACTCGACAGCAAGCTAGCACTGGTTGGGCGCTGATTGCTCGCGTGTGTATATAATGGCTGCGGTTTGGGCTGTCGGACTTAACGCTGATCTACTCGGCAGGAGCGAATTTCGAGCCGGTCAGGGTTATGTTCGATTCTCTGCCTGAGCGTTTATGCATTAGATATAGAGGGGAATAGATGCAATCTGAAAGCGTCAGTATCGGCCTGATCAATCCAAAAAGTCCGTCCAATGTCGGCTCTGTTATGCGTGCGGCGGGGTGCTTTGGAGCCGACGCGGTCTTTTATACGGGCGAGCGCTATCAGCGTGCTGCCAAGTTCAGTACCGACACTAAAAATGTCAGTGGTGATATTCCTCTGCTGGGGGTGAGTTCCATGCTGCAAAGCATCCCCGATGATCGGCAGCTGGTCTGTGTTGAGTTGGTAGAGGGCGCTATACCACTGCCGGGATTTCAGCATCCGGCCAAGGCTTTTTATCTCTTCGGACCGGAAGATGGGACGCTGAGTCAGGAGTTGATCGATAGAGCCGATGCGGTGGTTTATATCCCTACCAGTGGCTGTCTTAACCTTGCAGCGACGGTCAATGTGGTGCTGTACGACCGCCAGGCTAAAGCGAATTTATCTCTGGATAGCGACGCGTTGATTTGTCAAAGCCGGGATAGAAACAACCGAGTGAGAGTTAAGGGAGTTGCTTGAATAGCGCTCGACAATCAGTATTTGCTGTCACGGTAATCGAGCGGTGTCTTGCCGGTCCAGCGTTTGAACGCGCGGGAAAAGTTGTTGATGTGGGCAAACCCCAGTCGATAGCTGATTTCACCAATAGGGACATGGGTCTGGCGGATATACTGGATCGCCATCTCCCTGCGCACATCTTCGAGCAGCTGTTTAAAACAGCTATTCTGGCTTTTAAGTTTGCGCTGTAGGGTGCGGCTGCTGAGCATCAGCTTGGAGGCTACTTCGGCCATCCCCGGTTCTCCCTGCGGCAGCATCTCCACCAGGGTGTTGGAGACCTGGTTGATAATATCCTGGCGGTCGAATCTGACGATGTAGTCCTGGCACAGCTTATCGCTTTGCAGCGCTAGCTCTGCGTTGGCTGTGGGTAGCTGGGCCTCGACCTGGTCGGCTTTGAGCAGTATGTAGATGCCGTTATAGCCCCATTCAATCGGGCATTTAAAGAAGCGCTCGAAATCGGCCACATTCTTAGGTGGCCCCGGGCGAGACAGGCCAACCCGATTGACGTTTAAGCGTCCTGGTAGCAGATGGCGGAAGGTTTGCAGGATCGTTGAGAACATCGCTTCCTGATCTTCCGAACTGATCACCGACTGGTAAGCGGGGTAGGCGTGAGAGCTGATCAGGTATTGATCGCCCTGTTTTTCGATGCTGCAGTAGCAGCTGGTGGTGAAAATCTTGAAAAACTTCTGCACTCGCTCGATCGCTTCACGCAGGTTGTTTGAGGCCCA
>SDWN01000176.1 GCA_004195305.1 Neptunomonas sp.
ATCTATAACCTGATCGAAAAACTAGAATTGGACGACAATGTCTCACTTGTGTACCGCAAATCTTTACTCTGGCTGGTATCACGTGCTCTAGAGCGGAAAATCGAAAAACCTCTGTTGGGAATGCAGCGCTTTTCGCAAAACCTGACCGCGCATCCGGGCATGGCGATCCACTATTCTGATGGGAAAAAAGGTGTCACCACCAGCACCTCGCATGGCGGCTTCGATAACGATGTCAAGACCATGAACACGATCATGAAGCAGATACTGAAAAAAGCGCCGCCAAAACCCTTTACCGAGAAGGAGATGAAAGGGTACTGACAGGCGAAAAAAGCTTGCCGTACAACTAACTCAATCAATCAATCAATCAAGGTTTGATATTAGCGGGAGTTACCCTGTTTAAGCATATTAAACTCTTTACGTTCCCGCTGATCTGTCTGTTGGGCTCTGTAGTGACCCCGTGCAACGCAGCCGAGCCCCAATTGATGTTCACAGTTGTCTTTGATACCCGCGCCAGCGACACGGACAGAGCCTGCATCAATACCTATGTTCTTAAACAAATTGCGGCTTCAGCAGCATAGTAGAATCAACCCAAATCCAAATGGACAGGAGTATCGAACATAGCCAGGACCATCCCTGTAGGTCTGGCAATGTAGCATTCAAGCCAAGTGCATTATTCGAATGTTACGAGGATAGACCACCGTCGGCTAATGGGCAGCTCTACTGTTCGCCAAGCATATCGGTTCACCGCAGCCGGCTAGATATCAGGGCAAGCTTAAACGGATACCGCCACCGCCCGGACTCGGTCTGCGGCAAAGTCAGCCTGGGGTAGTGCGGTTTCCGGTCATTCTGAGGCGTGGTTGATATCCCGATACAAGTCTGACCGTAACGGTTGATCTGCAAACTTCTCTTTCCATACCCGGGGCGTCAGTTCCTCCACCCGGCTGGCCGGATGCTCACTGATCCGCAACAGAACATCGGTCAGATAGGTATATGGATTGACGTCATGTAGCTTGCAGGTGCTGATCAGGCTCTGAATGATCCCTACATGCTCCGCGCCCAGTTCCGTCCAACAAAATAACCAGTTTTTGCGTCCCATCGGGATGGGTCGAAGGGCGCGCTCCAAGTGATTGGTATCCAGCGGCACATCCGGATCTTCCAGGAACACGCGCAGGGCCGTCTCCCTTTTCATGACGTAGCCCAGCGCTTTGCTGAGGGGGTTTGACGGTGTCAGGTCGCCCCGCCTAATCTGTCTGTCACACCACTCATAGAAGCTATCGACCATCGGCTTACTGTGCTCCAGTCGGTGCAGATGTTTTTGATCAGCGCTCAGGCTCTGATCCCGAATCTGCTCTTCGATGCGGTACAGCGCTGCTATATAGTCGAGTGCTTCGCGAACTGCGCCCGGCTCCTGGGATTCGGCTTCTATAAACGTACGCCGGCTATGCACCCAGCACTGGGCATGAGTGACCTCGGCATTCTGTTGAGCATAGCTGGCATAGGCCGAATAGCCGTCACTGATCAGGGTGCCGCTAAAGTCTTTCTTCAGTGTATCTTCGATATGTTGCCGGCTGCGGCTGGCCGAGTAGGTGAAGACCACCTCATCCCCGTCTCCGTAAACAGGCCAGAACCAGGCTTGTTTCAGCTTTCCTTTGCCGGCTTTACCCGCTTTGATCGGTGTTTCATCCATCGCCAGCACCCGGCTCAGCAGGATGTTTGCCAGCTGAGCCCCCACAATTGGACGCAGCAGGTCGATGGCGCGCTTCACCAGGTTGGTCAGCGTCGCACGGCTGAGGGTGATACCGGCTTGGGTGATGCGCTGGTGTTGGCGGTACAACGGTAGATGATACTGGAACTTATCGACCAGCAGCCCAACCAGCAGGCTGACATCCGCCAGGCTCCGGTCCAGGACATTGTCCGGGGCGGGACAAGGGCTTTTCCGCGTCTTTGCGCTTGATCACCGGACGGTCATAGCGCAACACTACATAACTGGCTGGACGCTGCGCCAGGCGGAAGGTGCTTTTTCTGCCGATGATCTCGAACTGATCCGCATCGGCGCCTTTCAGCTCGGGTGCGGTGAGTGAGATCACCTCCACCGGTACCTCTGCAGTGAAACGCAGACCGCTGTCGTTGACGCAATCATCCGGACGCTGCTTGGGCGCTTTGCCGCGCTGATAGCTCACGGTGATCTGTTCGCCTTCCGGTGCGGTTGTCGCAGGAGGCTCGCCCAGCAGGCTGGGCTGATGCGGATTATCGAGCGGACGCTTTTCAGATTTCTGCCCGAACAGCTGTCGCTCGAACCACTCGACCCGCCGTTTCAGTGACGCAATTTCCTCACGTAGCACCACGACCTCGTCGCTGAACGACGTGTCGGGGTCTACATTATGCAGGGCTGTTACTGGCGTCTCCATGGCTGTGGATTATACCAAAACCATGCCTATAACGCGTGTTGGTAGCGCTTGAATTGACGGGATTTTTGCACTTCTATGCCATCCAAAATCAGTTGCAGATCGGTCCAGCTCAGCGCGTGCTGCCCGGTCGCCGATGGCCGCACTCGGAACTGCCCCTGCTCCAAACGCTTGCTCCACAGGCAGAACCCTGAGGGTTCAAAATAGAGCACCTTCATCTGGGTTTTACGCCGATTGACGAAGACAAAATAGTGCCCACTGAGGGGGTTATGCCCGAGTTGATTCTTTACCTGGGCGGTAAGCCCGTTAAAGGATCGCCGCATATCGGTCGGCTGAGTGCAGAGCCAGATACGGGCCTGATTACTGGGCGCGAACATTAGCCCTGACTCAGGCGCAGCTCAACGCCATTGCCCAGGCTGAGTACGATATTCCAGACTCGCCCCTCGTCGGATGAGGACAGCGCGCTGAGATCGATAAAGGATACATCCTGATCTGCCGCTGTCGGCGAAGCCTTATCGCCAGCCAGTCGTTTGCGCCAGCTGCAAAAGCTGGCATAGCCAATGGCCTGTGCTTCACAAAAGACAGCGGCGGACTGGCCGCTGCTCTGCCATTGATCAATAAGTGCTTGCCATTGTTCGGGGGACCGACGGGGTGCATAGGACATGCGCTGCCTCCTAAATGAATGAGAAGGCCAGCTTATCGCGCGTAAAAGTGATTGGGCAGAACGCCTTAGAATGTACGGTTACTGTGTGCATGCTTCTGCCTTCAAACCGGCACACTGCTCAGCCATCGAATTGGAAGCCGTAAAAGCCACGAATTGCCGCTGCTAAGGCAGCAGTGGTCAACGTTCAAACCCGGTGATATCTTCCTGGGAGATAAGGGGTTTTGCAGTTTTTACGATGTCTCAAAATTCAAAGATCAAGGGGTTGATTCCGTTATTACCCTGGCCCGCAGGACACCCGTCAGCAGTTCAAAGGCGATCAAAATATTGGGCAAGGATGACTTGCTGATCGAGTGGCCAAAACCCAAATGGAATAAAGTATCAAGCTACACTAAGGATGAGTGGTTGGCATTGCCTGATCGGCTTACGCTCCGACAGGTCAAAGTAACCGTCAATACCCCTGGCTTTAGGGTCAAGGAGTTTTACATCGTGACCACGCTGACTGACGTCAAACGCTATTCAGCTGAAGCACTGGCGGATCTCTATTACCAGCGCTGGGATGTGGAGCTTTTCTTCCGCGACATCAAGACCACATTGGGTATGGACATCCTGCGATGCAAGTCGCCCGCAATGGTGAAGAAAGAGATCCTGATGCATTTCATTGCCTACAACAGCATCCGTTGGTTAATGCTGGAAGCGGCCAGTCAGCAGGGCATAGCACCAAGAAGGATTAGCGTTAAAGGCAGCATTCAGGCATTGAGACAATGGCAGCCTCTGCTTGATAAATCGGATCTAAATTCGTCGGAGCGACGACGGCTAATGTCATTGCTTTACGAAACTATCGCCGGCTCTAGACTGTGCGAACGACCAGGGCGTAGCGAGCCGCGCTGCGTCAAACGAAGGCCAAAACCCTTTCAGCTGATGACGGCTCCACGACCGGTTATGAGAGAGACACCTCACCGGGGTAGAGACCGCGCTGGAGCGGCTTAAGTTAGTGCCATTCGAGTCTGCCCCATTCGTTTCGGCAACTGTTTATGCTTTAACAACTTTGCTGCTGTAGTTGTTGGCTGATCAGCGACTAGTAGATTTCGGCAGGCGTTGCCCGTTCTTCGCATAAACACAAAAAGCTAAGATTTACTCTTTATTTAACAATCAATTAAAAAATAATAGTGTGAAAACAAAGCAACCTGGCACAGCTGCTGCAATACCTTAATTGTCTTAATCAAAAAATAAATAAGCCCAGGAGAATACCCATGACTGCAGCAATCCCCATGAATCTGACTGCTAAACCCATGACGCTGATCGATCTGCCGATTAACAAAGAACTGGACCAGGCCGCTATGCAATAACTGGTCGGTGGTCACAGCTCCGGTTCGAGCAGCTCGACCTCGTACTACACCACCAAGCAGACCCAATCGTACGGCTACTTTAAACGTCACCGTAAGATTTATCACTACACCCGCCGCACCGTCAAGAAGTGGCACGTCGCAGGCCGCTGGGGCAGCTGGCACTTTCACTTCTAAATGAAATTAACCACCCAGGGGCTTCGGCCCCTTTTTTGCGTTGTGTCGATCAGGAT
>SDWN01000395.1 GCA_004195305.1 Neptunomonas sp.
TTCGAACTGGCGACCTCAACCTTGGCAAGGTTGCGCTCTACCAACTGAGCTATTCCCGCACCGAAGACCTATAAATAGACCTTAATTGGCGTCCCATAGGGGGTTCGAACCCCTGTTACCGCCGTGAAAGGGCGGTGTCCTAGGCCACTAGACGAATGGGACGTCGTATCTCCTCTGTATTCCTCAACAAAGGAGGCGCGTATGATAGGGATTTACAAAAAACTCGTCAAGCGAGGAAGCATACTTTTTTCACTAAACTGATAACGACTGCGGCGAACGCGCCGCTACAAAACCCTGCTAACGCAAGACTAAACTCATCCCGTACGCGTTTAGTGGGCAAATCTATGTATCAAGTCATTGATGCGTTACAACGATAAAGTTATCGTGACCTTCATAAACCTATTAACAATTAAAAAGTTGCTTCAGGAGTCAGCATGAGCCCCGGTCTGATCGTCACGTTAATTGTTGTCGGCATCCTCGCGATGGTAGGCGCCGCTATTATTACCCAGTCGGTTGAAAATGCCCGCAAGGAACGACGCCGTCAGGTATCTATCATTAATGAACGAATCTGCCACCTGAGTGCCATCACCGGCGATGTCCCTAATAACTATATGACCGCCGACCTGCGCCAGTTTGTGGTCGGCCTGCTGCGCCAAAACTGCGCTGCCATTCTTGCTCTCGACGCCAACCATGGCGGTGCCAAATCCCAACTGCAGCAACTGGACGCGCTTAGCAGCCAGGCATTCGCTAACGAGCTGGATTCACTCAAGGCACCCTTCAACGATTCCGTCACCGGTCAAAACATCCGCGCCAGAATCAAAGACCTGGTTAACATCATCGTCGCGATGAATAAAGACGGGGCTTTGGAGAAATCAACCGCCGTGAAATATGTCAATCAAGGCAAGATGATGTTCGAACTGATCAGCGTAGATATCGCCCTGATCAGCGCGCGCCAAGCCGAAACTGTTAACAAGACTCTCAAAACGGCCTTGATCAACTACAGCAGCTGCCTGAAAAAACTTAAAAATATCAATACCCACTCACAATTCACCCAGCGCATTGGTCATCTTCAAGCAAAAGTACAGCAGCTCAAGGAAAAAATTAAGCGGCACACCGAGCAGACGACCGCCCAGGCTGCAGCAGAATCCGCAAAGCAGAACGCGCATAGTGAATTGGATCAAGACGCGGATTGGAAAATAAAACAGGAGTACGAATAAAAAGCCTGTTTAGCTGTCGTTGTCAGCAGCAGTTGTCAGCTTTAGGCATGCAGCTGTAGCCATTCAGCCCCTAACAACCGGCCTCACAGATAATAATTGGCCTTGAGTTGCCCTCCCTGCTCACCACGATAGGCGACGCCACGCAGCTCATTGACCTACCCAGCTTCGCTCTGTCGCGGTATAAACTCGCGACAGTACTGCTCCTGGTCTGACTTGTAGGTGGGTACCGCGGTGATACTCCCAACGCGTTGCAGCCGAATGCCGAAGCCGAATTTGAATTCGTTACATGGGTAGAACTCGACGCGATAGAGGCCGATCCGGCGCGATGACTATACAACCTGCGGTTAGACGGCAACCACAGCTACATTGCCGACGGCTACCTGGTGCATAACAAAGGTGGTGATGATGACATCGACTTATCAGTGCCGATCGTCCGCACCCATCCAGGCCGACGGTGACCTGCCGGTCCAGCGCTTAAAAGCACGACAAAACGAAGCCACCTCAGAAAACCCCATGCGCTCGCTGACGTCCGCAATACTCAGATGCTCGCTGGTCAGCAGTTTAAGCGCATGCTCTCGGCGTAATACGGCCTTTATTTGACGAAACGAGCCGCCCTCCTCCTTGAGTTTTCTGGCGATGGTTCTTGGGGTCATATGCAGCTCGCGACCTAGCGCCTCCAAACCGGGCATCTGAGTCGTCGGATACTGCGCCAGCAGCGCACGTATTTTGACCTGAAGGCGCTCATCCTGACTCGGACGGTGCAGGATATTGGCTGGCGATTGCTGCAAAAACTGTTGCAACTCAACCTCTCCCTTCACCAGAGGCAACTGCAGAAACCTTGAATGCAGATAAAACCCACTCCGCGGCTGATCAAAAATCAGCTCACCGGGATACATCGCGCTGTACTCGTCAACGTGTGCAGGGGCGGCATAGTGGAATTGGGTCGACGCGATCGGTATCTGCTGATCCACCAGCCAGCAGCTGAATCGCTGCCACATCAACAGCATAAATTCCTGCAATAGATGATCCGGATCGTAGCGTCCGTCCTCTAGCTGCAGCCTGAAAAATACCAGACCGTCCTCTCTGGCACCCTCTGCATCCAGACCGATAGTGATACCTGGGCAGACCGTCGCGTAGAAACGCGCACTGCGCCTGAGCATCGCGCCCAGTGTTTCCGAGGCGAGGCTGTATTCTGCCATCAGCGCAAAAACGCCCTGCCTGCACGGATGCGCAGACAGGCCCATAAACTCATCCCGGGTCACTCTCCATACGCTTTTTATCAAACTCGTCAGCTGTTGCTCGGTGATGCGCTGCGCGGGCTGCCGCAGCCACGCAACGGGAATATCAGCGGCAGCCAATAGATCCGTCACCGCGTATCCCTGGCGTTCGGCGCCTCGCAGGGATGCTTGCAGGTAATGGTTAGCGATATGGGCGTTGTTCATGCGGAGCGAGTCGCTGCCTATTCGGTCAATTATTTCGTCCGGTTCGGCCCTTTCGGTCCCTGTATCCGAGCGCTTTAATAGCGAGATATTAACCCGGCGGGTTAATAGAAGACGCAAGAATGCGGCCTCATGGGGCGAAGACCCATGCGAGCCCCGGTAAATCAAGCAGCTCCACGCAACTGCGCCAGCCTTTTTTAGGGAAAGAGCAGGGGCGATGGACAGATAGGTATGGAACCTATTTGTCCATCAGGTTAATAGTCTATTTTTATAGCCCGAGTAGCAACCCGAGAATTGAATATGCCGATACACGATGAAGATAGTGACCTGTTCCACACCATGATCCGCCGTGTCCTGGAGCAGGAAGTTGCACCTCACTTTGATGCCTGGGAAGAGGCGGGCGCGATGCCAAAGTCACTGTGGCAGACTCTGGGTGCGGCGGGGTTGCTGGGGATCGATATGCCCGAAATCTACGGCGGTGCAGGTGCGCGGATGGAGATCTGTCAGATGGCGGTCGAAGAGATCGCTCGTCAGGGTTTCGGTGGCCTGTGTGGCGGATACAACATCCACGCCAATATCGTCATGCCCTACCTCCTGCATATCGGCACCGAGGCACAGCGTCAGCAATGGTTGCCCAAGATGATCAGCGGTGATGCGGTCGGTGCCATCGCCATGACCGAACCCGGTGCCGGCAGCGACCTGGCAGCGATCCGTACCCACGCCGAGCGCACCGACGAGGGCTGGCTGATCAACGGCGCCAAGGTGTTTATCACCAACGGCTTGCATGCGGATCTGGTGATCGTCTGCGCCAAGACCGACCCCAAGGCGGGCGCCAAAGGGATCTCTCTGTTTTTGGTCGATACCCGTCTGGCCGGTTTTTCGCGCGGCAAAGCCATCAAGAAGATTGGCCAGCACTGCAGTGACACTGCCGAGCTGTTCTTCGCCGATCTGTTGGTTCCGCACGATGCGCTGCTAGGTGACATAGGCAAAGGGTTTAGCTATCTGATGCAGGAGCTACCGCGTGAGCGGCTCGGGGTTGCAGCCCAGGCTATCGGCGCCACCGAGGGCGCGCTGGCACTGACGCTGGACTATGTCAAAGAGCGCAGGGCCTTTGGCCAACGCATCGCCGATTTCCAAAACAGCCGTTTCAAGCTGGCAGAAGCCCGGGCACAACTGGATATGGCCCGGGTCTACCTCGATCACTGCATCGACAAGTACAACGCCAACGCCATGACCCCTACCGATGCGGCAATTCTGAAACTGCAGTTGACCGAGATGCAGTGCAAAATCACCGATCAGTGCCTGCAGCTGTTTGGCGGCTACGGCTATACCGTCGAGTATCCGATCTCTCGCTTCTACGTCGATGCCCGGGTCCAGACCATCTACGCCGGCAGTTCGGAAATCATGAAGGAAGTGATCGCCCGCTCGATGCTGGGTAAATAGGCCTTAGCGAGTTTCAGGTCTGCTCTAAATCTATTCATAACTACAGTTAAATCAGGAAACAGATAATGAAATTGACAGACGTAGTGATTCTAGACGGCGTGCGCACCGCCATTGGCGGTTTTGGTGGCAGTCTGTCGAGCATGGCTCCGGCCGACCTGGGTACGGTTGTCGCTGTCGAGGCGATCAGGCGCTCCGGTGTACCCGCCGAAGATATTGACCATGCGGTCTTTGGCCACATCATCCCCACCGGCCCACAGGATGCTTATGTTGCTCGCCATATCGGCTTGAATGCAGGACTGCCCACAAGCTCGGCAGCCCTCAACGTTAACCGTCTGTGCGGTTCCGCGGTACAGTCGGTGATCTCCGCGGCCCAGATGATCATGCTGGGTGATAGCAAGATCGCGCTGGCCGGGGGCGCCGAAAGCATGAGCCAGGGAGCCTATGTGCTGCCTAACGTACGCAAAGGATTAAGGATGGGCGACGGTAAAGCCGTGGATATGACCCTCGGTACCCTGAGCGATCCCTTTGGCAGCGGCCATATGGGAC
>SDWN01000396.1 GCA_004195305.1 Neptunomonas sp.
GTGGATATCTTGAAACGTGCGGCCAGTTTCCGCGAGGTTGTCGCTGCGCTGTTTGCCGGCCGTAATACCTGATCGGACCGTTGCCATTCAGTAGGGGTGACTCTCAGGACTCGCCTTGTGCCCACAGCGGAGGGTGCATGTGACTACGTGGCGAACCCGCTGCCACTGCTCACGACAGCCTTCCCGCTAGCTGGATTCTGGTGACCGATGCTACGAAGGTTTCACCGATCAGGATCTGACCCAGTAGCAGCATATCACCCTGTTTCTGGCACCGGTGGTCGAGGTGCTGGCGCTGAAGAGATCCGCCCGTTCGCCGCTCGATACCTACCTTGGCCACCGCTCCGGGCAGCGGGTGTTTGACGGCCAGATCAGCCGTGGCGATGGCGAACTGATCGAGGCCGCAATCTGGTACAGCGACCTGCGCGACTTCACCGCGATCAGCGAACAACTCAAGCCCAAGCAGTTACTCGACCTGCTCAACCAGTATTTTGAAATCATCAGCACCGCAGTCACCGCCCAAGGCGGCGAAGTGTTGCGTTTCATCGGCGATGCAATGCTAGTGATATTCCCGTCAGATCAGAACTGCAGCCTGCTGCAGGCACGCCACAACGCGGTCGCCGCGGCCAAGGCAGCGCAAGAGGACGTTGAACTGATTAATCCTCAGCTGCAAGCTCAGGGGCTGCCGCCGATCCGCTACGGCCTCGGCCTGGATGTCGGCGAGGTCATTTACGGCAACGTCGGCGCCCCGGATCGACTCGATTTCACCGTGATGGGTGCTGTAGTTAACCGCGCCGCCCGGCTCGAAGCGCTGACCAAGCAGACCGGCTGCCCGGTACTGGCCACGGAGCAGTTCGCCCTTCCGCTACGGGAGACCTTTACCGAGTGCGGCACCTTTGCGGTACAGGGTGTCCGGCAACCGATTCGGGTTTACCGCCTGGCGAAGGCCAGCAAGTAAGGCGCTAAAACTCCCCCGTTTTTAACGTTTCAAGATGGATCCCAGAATTCCGCGCACAATGGAACAGCCGATACTAGCGCCTATCGAGCGCGCTACACGGTTGAAAAACAATTCTGCCACCCGCTACTGCCCTGTTGACCAGGGAGGTTCAGTTCCTGAATAGGGTCGCCCTGTTCTGTGACGGGTTCCCTATACCCTAACCAACGCTTTTAATCGGCTAGCCATGCTCTAAACTAACGTTATGAACCCGGTAGTAGCATTCACCCCGTGTGCTTTTACGCTCCGCCAGAATAAATGGCTGTACGTCTTCGTGCTGTGTTTAACCCTCCTGCTATTCCAGAGCAAAGCACGCCCGTTAGACCCACTGACCGGGCTGTTACTGGCGGTCACAGAGGAAGATCCCACCGAGCAGCGACGAATTCCTGCCACCGTGGATGCTGTCGACCATTTTGGTCTTGCCCACCCTACGGCCCCTAAAATGGCGGAGCCAAGCCACAGTCTGACGCGGCTTTGCGTTGCTGGCCCCCTCTCTGCCAATAGCCGCAGGCAGACTCCGTCTCCGCGTGCACCACCGGTCCTTAGCTAAATTTTCAGCTCACCTATTTTTCGTTATTCGATGACAAAGGCAGGGCTTGGCCATGAATCATTACCATGAATTAAAAACCGTTTCCTTGGACGCTTCCGACCAGATAGCGCGCCCGGAACAGCTAGACGAATATTCGCTGGATACATCCGCCATGGAGGTGGTGACCGATTTCCAGAAAGTTCAACCGCTGATGATGGAGCTGGATGTTACGCTGGATGAAGCACGCCATATGATGCGCAAAGTACACGTGCGTTCAGTGCTGGTAATCGACGCCAATGAAAGCTTTCGCGGGCTGCTGACAGTAGCAGATCTTGACGCACAGTTGGCGTTGAGTATCGCAACCACCACAGGGGTCCAACGCAACGATATTACAATAAAGGAGATGATGACCCCTCGCGACGCGCTACGTGCTGTGCCGTTAGCGGAGATCCAAAGGGCGCGAATCGGTGACCTGGTACGCACGCTTGAACATGAGGGTACCCCACACGTACTGGTGATCGATACAATTAATCACCAACTGTGCGGGGTCATCTCAGCCAGTGATATCGCTCGCCGATTGAAGGTTCCGGTGGATATCTTGAAACGTGCGGCCAGTTTCCGCGAGGTTGTCGCTGCGCTGTTTGCCGGCCGTAATACCTGATCGGACCTTCAGTAAGGGTGACTCTCAGGACTCGCCTTGTGTCCACAGCGGAGGGTGCATGTGACTACGTCGCACCCTGTTCTGGTCAACACCCATGGCGTAAAGACTTTTCATATTGGCTTCGCTGTGGAAGCCGCTGTCGGCGGGGATGCGGCTGGTTTGCAGTAAACGCTGATCACGACCGCTCGCTTGTTATCATCGTTGGCGAACATCTCCCGGCCGATCAGATCCATCAAATTTCATAGATTCCTTTCCAATCCCATGATTCTCGGTTTAACTTGACGCGATGAGCAGCTTGTTAGTTGCTTTTGTATACTGCAGAGCGATGCCCGACTTTCACGACATTGACAACCAGCACAGCATCTCTTATTTCGTAAACGATACGGTACAGACCCTGTCTTACGCGGTAGCTTTCCTGGCCTGATAGCTTGGTGCAACCTTCTGCTCTCGGGTTCTCAGCAAGTGAGTCAATGCGCTTTAGAATACGCTGGACATCCTGCTTTGGAATACTCTGGAAGTCTTTAGCAACTGATTTCTTGAAAGTTATTTTATATTTTTCCATTCTGCTTCAGATCGTTAAGCAGGTCTTCATAGCTAATTTCTGGCTCATGGGCTCGTTCAGATATTGCTTTGAGGTCTTCTTGGTCTTCGCGCATAAGAAGACGTACTGCCTCGTCAATAAGTTCGGACACAGATACATGTGATGAAGCAGCTCTAACCTTTAAGGCATGATGGATGGCTGGCTCAAAGTAAACGGTTGAGCGTTTTGATAGGCTGCTCATGGCTTGCTCCTCTCTGTTTGTTACAGAAGCACCATAGCATTGCAGCACCATGATGTCATGATGCTATCCGAAGGGGGTTGTAATGTGTAATGCAACTAACAGCCTCAATAATGGGCCCGAAAAAGCCGCAGGCTTTTGGAGGTCCAGCCCCGTAAGGGCGCCATTAATTGATTTATTATGGTTTTGGCACTGTATGCGATCACCGTTGCCAAATTTTCCTTGAACACCGTAATGACAAGACTCTATAGCACCCTAGGATCCTGCCCGCAGGCAACCCCTTAGCCGTTGCTGCGCTAATAAATAGCAAGATCGCCGGGAGCCCGGCTCCCACAAGACCTAGGCTCGCAACCGGATAGATAACACCGTAAGAGCCTGCCCGCAGGCGATCCCTTAGCCGTTGCTGCGCTAACGAGGCCGGAAGGTTTAAGAGTAGATCAGCGTTGCGTCCGACAGTCTGCTAGGGTTAACAGACAGCCCGCGTGCCTTGAGATTCAATTGCTGCTAGTGCTGTGTTTCCGAGACGATTCGTTCTTTCCAGACGAGCTGATTGATGCTTTCCGATACCGGTGTACGACCGCTTTTCAAATCATACGTTGCATTGCGCCAGTCAGGTTTGTGGTGATCAGCAGCGAGAGTAACCTGTGAATTATCTGGCCCATCTTTTCTTTGCGCAACAGAGCTCTGAGTCGCTGATGGCTAACCTGATGGGAGATTTCGTCAAGGGCCGGTTAGCCGCCGATTGGCATCCCGCGTTGCGAGATGGGGTGGTGCTGCATCGGCAGATCGATGCGTTTACCGATAGCCACTCGCTATTTTTACAGAGTGCCGCCAGGTTCAGCCCTGCTCGGCGGCGCTGTGCCGGGATCATCTTGGATATCTGTTACGATCATTTTCTCAGTCGTCACTGGGGACGATTTCATGACCAGCCGCGGCAGCAGTTTATTCAACATTGCTATCTGTTGCTGAGCCAGTATCAGGGCTATATGCCCAGCGATATGCAGCGCCCTGTGCGTTTGATGATCGAGCAGAACTGGTTGTCGGCCTATGCCAGCGCTGAGCATATTGTGCAGGTATTAGATCGAGTCGCCAGTCGCTTAAGCCGGCCCCAGCTAATGCTCGGCTCGGGCGCGGAGTTTCTGCTGCACTATGCCGAGCTGGAACAAAATTTTTTGGCTTTCTTCCCTGAACTGATGACGTTTGTTGAGTCAAAAACCGCAGCCAAATAACTTGAAGTCCCGGGTCGTGAATAAGCTCGAATGCTGGCAGGCGTTGCTCCTTTGGTTTCTCGGGAAGGCAAGTACCGATACATGCATCTGATTACCCATGATCTTACCTGATTACCCATGATCTTACCTGATTACCCATGATCTTCAGCCATAACCGCGACATGTGATGCGCATACATCTGCTTCTTTTGTGGGTCAGGCTTCGGCCTGACGCGAGCAGCACTCTGATCGGAAACAACTCAAACCCACGAAGAAACATCGAATTTTTTGGGTGTTTCATCCCGACACAGGCAGCCGCCTGGGGGTTCTGTCAAAATGAAACCGACCCACAGGGATGTGGGAAGTGTCTTAAATGCAGGAGCAATTTCAGACTGACCCACATAAACCAACACCTCCCAGCCTGCATCTCTCTTTTGTGGGTCGGGCTTCAGCCTGACGCATGCAGCACCCTGATCG
>SDWN01000397.1 GCA_004195305.1 Neptunomonas sp.
GATCGCATCGACCAAGCTGGACTTGCCGACACCGGCATAGCCGCTGATTAATACCATCTCTTGAGGGGCGGCGGGTCGGGACGGCTTGAACGGCCGGGTCAGGTCGCTGTCGGCATCGGCTGGCGGATTATGGGCTTCCCTGGCAGGTCTGTGAGCAAGGGCTCGGCGATTGAGTATCTGTTTCAGTTGATTGATGGTAGCAACCCGACCATAAAGCTTTTGCGGGATAGCGAAGCGTTCTGATACATCTTCGGCCGCGATCGGAAACAGTGGGATAGCGGCCGTTTCCTGCCAGCAGCGCAAGCAGTGTCGCAGGTCTTGAGTCAGACCGTAGCTGGAGAGGTAGCGCTGGGCCGTGTCCTTGGCTAGTAGCTTCAATATTATTTGTGACAAAGCTTCCGGGAGTGATTGATTTACAATGTGTGGTTCCGTTGGCTGCTTGGCAATATGGCTGTGGACCAGCTCCAGATCGTCATCGCCTCGAAAGGGCGGCTGGCCGCACAGCATTTCATAGAGTGTGGCGCCTAGGCCGTAGAAGTCGGTGCGGTAGTCGATGCTGCGATTGATGCGTCCGGTTTGCTCAGGCGCAATATAGGGCAGGCTTTTGGAGTGCAGCAAAGGAATGTTCCAATCGGCCTGCTCTTTACCGAGCCGGGTTGAATAACAAAAGCCGACGATTTCGACATGACCGGTCTCCGGGTTGACCAGGATGTTGTAGGGATTGATCTGTTTGTGGGTTACGCCCGCTTCGTGTATCTGCTCCAGTATTTCGCTGATGCGGATGGCAATGGGTAGCCAGTGATGCCAGTGGCATTTTCGGTGATCGATCAGTTGATTGACGGGGATGCCACCCTGGTCGGCAAAGACGGTGGTCAGGCTGTGTCCCATCGACTCCTGAAGCAGGGGCTGGCTGATGCCGGTAATGTTAAGGCCTGAAATGAGTTGGTATTCGTGCTGTAAACGGCTTAAGTTTTCAGCATTGAGCGCTGCCGGATTGAGTTGTTTGATGATGACAGGAAGATCGTCGGATAGCCGTATTGCCCGACGAATAGTGAAGGTGCGCCCCTGATGCAGCTGAGCGACAACTTGATAGCCTGGCAGCTCCAGCATCAGGTTGCCCTCTACGTTAGCTCACCGGCAAACAGATAGCCGACCCCATGAGCGGTCAGGATAAATTGCGGTTCTGATGGGGTGTCCTTGAGCTTGCGTCGAATTCGACCGACCAGGACATCCACCGAGCGATCGGTGGGGACCCACTCGCGGTCGCGAATAGCATCCATTAGTTGGTCACGGCTGAGTACCTGGCCGGGACTGCGTATCAGGGCCTGGAGGAGTTTGAATTCGCCCTCGGGCAGTCGTTCGCTGAGCTGCTCAGGTGATGTCAGCAGTCGCTTGTGATGGTCGAACTCCCAGCCTTCGAAGCGACAGATATGGCGCTTGTCTTCCCTCTCTTTGGTCGCCCCCCTTTGATCGCGGATGCGCCATAACAGGTTTTTGGCCCGAACCAGCAATTCTCTGGGGTTGAAGGGTTTGGTGACATAGTCATCGGCCCCCATCTCCAGGCCCACGATGCGATCGATCTGATCATCTTTACTGGTTACCAGAATAATGCCCGCCTTAGAGTGGGCGCGCAGCTCCCGGGTCAGGGTCAGGCCGTCTTTGCCGCCCAGATTGATATCCAGCAGCACCAAGTCTATCTGTTGCTGCTCTACCTGTTCCGGCAAGTTATCCGCCTGTTCTGTTTCGCTGACCCGGTAGCCCGCTTTTTCGAAATAGCTGACCAGCAGGGCGCGAGAGGCAAAGTCATCTTCGACGACCAGGATATGGGCGGTTTTGGGAGAGTCGTTTTTCATCTGAGGGTTCATTTCGTATTATTTTAATTATTGAATGTTTTGGGTTATGCGTTAATGCGCTAAGTTCACATTAACGTCAAGATATCATTATAGCGACCAACCTGGGAAGGATTGGCCCGGCTACATGTGGCTGAATCTGCATCCGGGGTGTCCTGGGCCGTGTCGTGCAGCACGGTATATCCAGCAGAGGGCTGCGTTCGACGTCATTCGAAGAGATGCGGGGAGAAGGGCTCTGTGGGGAGAGTATGTTGTAATTCTCCTACACAAAAACGGCTTAATTATTGGTCGTTAAAAGGCTTTAGCAGCAGGTTGCTCTGATAGTTTGGTTCTCATATATTCTATATATTGTTGTTTTATTAATGATTTTGTTGTTCTGTGGTTGTGCCGGTTGATCGTATCTTTCAGGTGGGTATTATTTGGTAGTCATCCAGAAAACTCATCTTTTAGTAGCAGCCGATCAAAAAACTGTGTTTTTTGCTTCAGTATCCATACCAAGGTGCAATAGAATATGCCCCGAAAGTTTTGATCCAGAGGCTCAAGCCTGTTGAATCTGCAGCTACGGGCTGCTTATACAGGTCCTTGACTACCAGCCGGAAACCAAAGGGGACACAATGACTACCAATACTCATACCATCTACTACACGCTGACCGACGAAGCACCTTCGTTGGCGACCTGCTCATTGCTTCCGATCGTTCGAACCTTTACTACTGCTGCCGGTATCGATGTGATAGTTACCGACATCTCGCTGGCAGGTCGAATCCTGGCGTCTTTCCCTGACTTCCTAACTAAAGAGCAGCAGGTGGAGGATGGTCTGGCGTTTCTGGGTAATCTGACTCAGGATCCTAACGCGAACATCATTAAACTGCCCAATATCAGTGCGTCTGTACCCCAGCTGAAAGCCTGTATCGCTGAGCTCAAAGGCCAGGGTTATGCACTGCCTGATCTTCCTGAGGCTCCGCAGACCGATGCGGAGAAAGAGCTGTTGGTCCGTTATTCAAAACTACTGGGCAGCGCGGTCAACCCTGTCCTGCGTGAAGGCAACTCAGACCGCCGCGCGCCTGCTGCGGTTAAGCAGTATGTGCGTAAATACCCGCACAGGATGGGCAAGTGGAGCATGGCTTCACGTACCCACGCCGATTACATGCGTGACGGCGATTTCCGTTCAGCAGAACAGTCGATCACCATGGGTGATGCCGGTGGTGTGCGGATCGAATTTGTTGCTAAAGACGGTACGGTTGTTGTTAAGAAAGAGCTGGACCTGGAAGCAGGCGAGATCCTTGACAGTATGCGCATGAGCGTCAAGGCGCTGCGGGATTTCTTTGAGCAAACCCTGCAAGACGCCAAAGATTCCGGGGTGATGTGGTCGCTGCACGTAAAGGCAACCATGATGAAGGTGTCTCACCCGATCGTATTTGGCCATGCGGTAACCGTGTTTTACAAGGATCTGTTCGAAAAGCATGCCGATCTGTTTAAAAAGCTGGGTGTGAATCCGAACAACGGCCTGAGCAGCGTCTACGAAAAGATCGAATCTCTGCCGCGCTCCAAGCGTGAAGAGATCATGGAGGATATCCATGCCTGCTACGAGCACCGTCCTGAGATGGCGATGGTTGATTCGGTTAAGGGGATCACCAATCTGCACGTGCCCAGTGATGTGATCGTCGATGCCTCAATGCCTGCGATGATTCGTGGCGGCGGTAAGATGTGGGGTCCTGATGGAAAGTCCAAGGATTGCAAGGCCGTCATGCCTGAAAGCACCTATTCCTCTATCTATCAAGAGATGATCACCTTCTGTAAGACCAACGGTGCGTTCGATCCGACCACCATGGGTACTGTGCCTAACGTGGGGCTGATGGCTAAAAAAGCCGAAGAGTACGGCTCGCATGACAAAACCTTCGAACTGGAAGCCGCAGGTACCATGCGCGTTGTTGATGCGGCAGGTACCGTGCTGATGCAGCATGACGTCGAGAAGGGTGATATCTGGCGTGCCTGTCAGGCTAAGGATGAGCCGATTCGCGACTGGGTTAAGCTGGCTGTGACGCGTGCTCGTCAGTCGGATACTCCGGCTATCTTCTGGCTGGATCGCAACCGTGCTCACGATATCCAGTTGATCAAGAAAGTCACCGCTTATCTGAAGGATTACGACACCACTGGCTTGGATATCCGCATCATGACCTACGATGAAGCGATTCGTCGTACCATGGAGCGAATGATGCGTGGTCGTGACACCATCTCGGTGACCGGCAACGTCTTGCGGGATTACCTGACTGACCTGTTCCCGATCATGGAGCTGGGTACGTCAGCCAAGATGCTGTCGATTGTGCCGATGCTCAAGGGTGGCGGTATGTATGAGACAGGCGCGGGTGGCTCTGCGCCCAAGCATGTGCAGCAGGTTCATGAAGAGAATCACCTGCGTTGGGATTCGCTGGGTGAGTTCCTGGCGCTGGCTGTTTCATTGGAAGAGCTGGGCATCAAGCAGAACAACGCCCGCGCTAGAATCCTGGCCAAAACACTCGATCAGGCGACTGGTATCTTGCTTGACAATGATAAGTCACCTTCGCGTAAGGTGGGTGAACTGGATAACCGTGGCAGTCACTTCTACCTGGGCATGTACTGGGCCCAGGCCGTCGTTGCGCAGGCTGAGGATGCAGCACTGGCTGCCGAATTCGCCCCGTTGGCTAAGGCGTTGACTGACAATGAAGCGAAGATCGTAGGGGAGCTGGAGCAGGCCCAGGGTAAGCCTGTTGAGGCGGTAGGCTATGGCTATTACCATGCAGACCGGTCCACGAT
>SDWN01000399.1 GCA_004195305.1 Neptunomonas sp.
AGATGTGTATAAGAGACAGGCACACCTTCGATAGCGAGAGTTTTATGCCGCACCCCCATGATCTCCTCCACCGCTCCCGCTGCTGTTTCAGTCCAGGCGGTCACTTCCAGGCAATCAGGAATGCGGTCCTGCTCAATCACCAACGAATGGTAGCGGGTCGCGGCAAACGGATTAGAGAGCCCCTTGAACACCCCCTGATCACGATGATGGACGTTCGAGACCTTACCGTGCATCACCTGACCGGCGCGGATAATATGCCCCCCGAAGGCCTGAGCGATACTCTGATGCCCCAGACAGATGCCGAGGATCGGTAACTTACCGGCAAAATATTTTATTGCAGCAACAGAGATACCGGCCTCGCTGGGAGTGCAGGGACCCGGGGATATGACCAGTTGATCAGGTTGTAGCGCCTCAATCTGCTCGATGCTGATCTCATCGTTACGGTACACCTGCACGTCCGCACCCAACTCACCAAAATACTGGACGATGTTATAGGTAAAAGAGTCGTAATTATCGATCATCAACAGCATATCAATCGCAACCGCTTGCTTTAAATAGACATGAATGAGTTTTTCTTAAAGAATTACCCAGAATGGTACCCAGTTTTGATTTTGTGTCCATATATGGCGACTAAAATCAGAGGTCGAATATTAGCACGAATGTTAAAAATTTCGACCCCATCACAACGCAAGGATCACAGCCCAGTCAACCGCCGCCAAGATCCGCCAGATTCTGCCGAACATCCTCGCCTGAGAACTAAATAAAAGGCTGTAACATTTCGAGCCATGGTATGCCGGGATTAATGGCTATATTGACAGACACCGACTGCTGCACCAGATCAAACCCCGGTTTGGCCTTAGTGTTTCCTGATTAACCTCGAACCTCAGCCAGGATTCCGCCGATCTATTCTCACCAGCTCGAATACCCATGACTTGGCGCTGTGATGGCTGAAGCTCATGGGTAATCAGGTGGGTTTTTACCGGGAAAGTCATACCCAGGCCACATCCGCATGACCAAAGACACTTCTATAGAATAGGTTTTCTTAAGCGCTTCTCAAGCAGATCGATACGCTCGATTAACATTATAGAAAGGTATTTGATCTCATCTGGGTGATAAGCTAAATCTGCGTTCCCCCTGAATAGCGTGTAGGCCCTGTGGAGGTCACGATGAGGCTCGTCCAGGTCCTGAAACTCTTTCAAGGCCTTTACTTCGTCGCTGGCTGATAAAATCCATTTCCCAAAATCACACTTCGTATGATCATCCTCAACTTGAGGATTGTCGTTATGGACAACTTCAGAAACCCATTTTGTGTGTTGCATTCGAGCGCCGAGCAGCGTGTCGAGCGCTGTAATCCTGCAATCCTCGCTAACCATGACACCGAACCCCTAGCTGTTTCTTGAAGCACTGGTTTATGCATCATCCGTTTAAGTTTCAATAGACACAAACGCTACCACCGAAGGCCCGTTTTGTGCCTGTAATAATAAACCCAAAAAACAGGGCACTGCCATAGCTATTGCAGCCATTGAATACGACCTACTACAGGGCCGGCACATGGCCCCATGCCGATCAAACGCCCCTAGAATGACGACAGCAGGAAAGTGGCGCAAGAATGCTAAACGTAAAACTAAGTAGAAAAATTTGATCACATTTTCTCGATCACACTCTTTAAACAGCCCGCTATTTAGCCGCCCCCCAGCCCTTATCAACAGCCCGACCAATACACCCAGGAGGGAGCAGAGTGCGACCACAAAAACAGCAATCTACGCCAAAGGCTAACCACGTCCAGGGCGTTTTCAGCCGCGCAAAAAAAACCCGGTGATCTGCATCACCGGGCTTATTAACAACAGACGCTGTCTAAGTAGAATTACTTCTTAGCTTTAGCCTTAGCTGCTTTACGCTCGATCTCTGCTGCAATCACCTTCTCAGACACTGAGTTTGGACATGGCAGGTAGTGAGCGAACTCCATCGAGAACTGACCACGGCCGGAAGTCATGGTACGCAGGGTACCGATGTAACCGAACATCTCGGACAGCGGCACGTCGGCCTTGATCCGCACACCGGTCACACCCGCCTGTTGATCTTTGATCATGCCGCGACGACGGTTAAGGTCACCGATCACATCGCCCACATGATCGTCCGGGGTAAACACATCAACATTCATGATCGGCTCGATCAGCTGTGGACCCGCCTTAGGCATCGATTGACGGAATGCACCGCGTGCTGCCAGCTCAAACGCGATGGCCGAGGAGTCAACCGCGTGGAAACCACCATCAAACAGTTCAAATTCAACGTCGAGTACCGGGAAGCCAGCCACAGGCCCCGTATCCATCATGCTCTTGAAGCCTTTCTCAACGGCCGGGAAGAACTCCTTAGGCACGTTACCACCGACAACCTTAGAGGTGAACACGAAGCCGCTACCTGGCTCGCCCGGCTTGATGTTGTAGTCGATCTTACCGAACTGACCCGATCCACCGGATTGCTTCTTGTGGGTGTAGGAATCTTCCAGCGGCTGGGTGATCGTTTCGCGGTAAGCCACCTGCGGCTGACCCACTTCCAGCTCTACGCCGTAGGTGCGCTTCAGGATGTCGACCTTGATATCCAGGTGCAGCTCGCCCATACCCTTAAGGATGGTTTCACCGGAATCGATATCGGTTTCAACCCGGAACGTCGGATCTTCGGCGATCATCTTGCCGATCGCGACACCCATCTTCTCAGATCCACCCTTGTCTTTCGGAGCAACGGCGATAGAGATCACCGGCTCCGGGAAGACCATCGCTTCCAGAGTACAGGGGAACTTAGGATCACACAGGGTGTGACCGGTCTGAACGTTCTTCATCCCAACGATGGCGAGGATATCACCCGCCTGAGCTCTGGAGATCTCATTACGGTCATTGGCGTGCATCTCAACCATACGGCCGATACGCTCGGTCTTACCGGTAAAGGTGTTGAGAATACTCATGCCCTTTTCCAGTACGCCTGAGTAGATGCGCACGAAGGTCAAGGCACCAAAACGGTCATCCATGATCTTGAACGCCAGCGCGCGCAATGGCTCATCGACAGAGACCAGAGCGACCTCACCGTTAGGTTCGCCTTCTTCGTCGGTCAGCGGCTGAGGAGGAACATCGATCGGGCTGGGCAGGTAATCAACTACGGCATCCAGAATAATCTGAACACCTTTGTTCTTGAACGCAGAACCACAGAAGGTCGGGAAGAAATCCAGCGCGATGGTGCCTTTGCGGATGCAGCGCTTGATATCGTCGATAGAAGGCTCTTCACCGTCCATATACGCCATCATCAGGTCATCGTCCTGCTCAACCGCTTTCTCGATCATCATCTCGCGGTATTCTTCGACCTGCTCAACCATATCCTCAGGGATAGCAACGATCTCGAAGTTCTCAGGCTGGCCAGAGTCGTCCCAAACGTATGCCTGACGAGTCAGCAGATCAACCAGACCGACGAAGTTCTCTTCGATACCGATCGGCAGCACCATGACCAGGGGATTGGCACCCAGGACCTTCTCAACCTGATCCACAACGCGCAGAAAATCGGCGCCCATGCGGTCCAGCTTGTTGACGAAGATGATCCGCGCAACTTCAGATTCGTTGGCATAACGCCAGTTAGTCTCGGACTGGGGCTCAACACCACCCGAACCACAGAACACGCCTACACCACCGTCGAGTACTTTCAATGACCGGTAAACTTCAACGGTGAAGTCGACGTGACCGGGGGTATCGATGACGTTGAAGCGGTGATCTTTCCAGTAGCAGGTTGTCGCGGCCGACTGAATAGTTATTCCCCGCTCCTGCTCCTGTTCCATGAAGTCGGTCGTTGCTGCGCCATCATGCACTTCACCGGTCTTGTGGATCTTACCGGTCAGCTTCAGAATACGCTCAGTGGTGGTGGTCTTACCCGCATCAACGTGAGCGAAGATGCCGATGTTTCGGTACAAGGATAGGTCAGTCATTGGGTTACTCGATAAGTCAGGCCGTAGAAATAGCGCGCGATTATACTAGATTTATAGTGCTGTTGGCTAATTATCAGCACTATTTTCCCGGTCAGGGCAAAAATGCAGGTTCCGATTCAAGCCTCCTTTCAATAACAAATTTGTCAGCGACCCAGACCGGCCAACAACGCCTTAAAAGCCCGGGTCAGATCAGGATCGCCAGTAGAGAGCGACAAACCCCGACGCGCCAACGGCTCAGCACGCGCACGATCACCCATATGTAAGCGTAATCGAGCCAGCTGCAGATACACCTGCGGATCTCGCGGAGCGATGCGCTGTGCGCGTTCGAGTTGCGCCAATGCGCCCTGTGCGTCGCCCTGTGACTGGAGATTATCAGCCTGCTCGATCAACGCCAGTAACACCGGCGCAGGACCCGGGTAACGACCTGCGACTGCAGGAGACGATACAACCGGCGCTGGCACCACTGCCGGCAACACCGGCGCAGCCACCTCGGGACGTTGCGCCTGTGGACTGCGCTCGTAGGCTGCAGCGGGGACCGGAGCCTGGGTCGCCACAGCATCGGTCTGGGCAGGGAACGTGGCAGCCCCGTAGCCTCTCTCCTCGACAGGAACACGGG
>SDWN01000401.1 GCA_004195305.1 Neptunomonas sp.
CGCTCAACCTTGCCTTCGTAGATCCGACCTACTTCCGCTTCGGCGGTGATCGCCATCACAGTATCGATCGCAGCTTGTGCCGCAGCCTTATCAGCAGCGAAGATCTTGATGGTGCCGTCATCTTCGATATCGATCGATGCGCCAGTCGCTTCGGTGATGCCACGGATAGTCGCGCCACCCTTGCCGATCACGTCACGGATCTTGTCAGGGTTGATCTTCAACTGAGTCATCGCCGGAGCGTTGTCGTTCAGCTCAGGACGAGCGTAACCGATAACCTTGGCCATTTCACGCAGGATATGCTGACGGGCTTCCAGAGCCTGCTCCAGCGCCTGATCCATGATCTCTTCGGTGATGCCTTCGATCTTGATATCCATCTGCAGCGCAGTGATACCGTTCTCAGAACCAGCCACCTTAAAGTCCATGTCGCCAAGGTGATCTTCATCACCGAGGATATCGGTCAGAACCGCGAACTTGTCGCCTTCCTTAACCAGACCCATGGCAATACCAGCCACCGGACGCTTAACCGGTACACCGGCATCCATCAGAGCCAGAGACGCACCACACACAGAGGCCATGGAGCTGGAACCGTTAGATTCGGTGATCTCTGAAACGATACGGATGGTGTAGGGGAACTCTTCCTGTGAAGGCATCATCGCCTGAATACCACGACGTGCCAGACGACCGTGACCAACCTCACGACGATTAGTACCCATCATGCGCGTACATTCACCAACCGAGTAGCCAGGGAAGTTGTAGTGGAACAGGAACGGATCTTTACGCTCGCCTTCCAATGCATCGATGATCTGCTGATCACGACTGGTACCCAGAGTGGCTGTAACGATCGCCTGAGTCTCACCACGGGTGAACAATGACGAACCGTGGGTCTTGCCCAACACACCGACTTCAACTTCGATCGGACGAACGGTCTTGGTATCACGACCGTCGATACGCGGCTCGCCGTTAACAACGCGGCTACGAACGATATGCTTCTCAACCGAGGCAAACAGCTTCTCAACGTCTTTTCCGTCAATTTCTTCGCCAGCCAGCTTCTCAACGGCTTCGGCTTTAACTTCACCGAGCTTGCCGTAACGCGCCAGCTTGTCGCTGATCGCGTAAGCTTCAGTGATTGCAGCGCCGTAACCATCGACGATCTGCTGCTTCAGCGTTTCGTTAACGGCTGGAGCTTCCCAGTTCCAAGATGGCTTGGCGTTCTCGGCGGCAAACTCGATGATCGCGTCGACAGCAACCTGCATCTCGCCGTGAGCGAACAGAACCGCGCCTAGCATCTCGTCTTCGGACAGCTCTTGCGCCTCGGATTCAACCATCAACACAGCGTCTTTAGTACCGGCAACAACCATGTCCAGTAGTGAGGTGCTCATCGTTTCGAAAGAGGGGTTAAGAATGTAGCCATTCTCTTCGTCGAAGCCCACGCGGGCACAACCGATAGGACCGCTGAAAGGGATACCGGAGATGGCCAGAGCCGCTGAGGTACCGATCATCGCGGCAACATCGGGGCAGTTCTTCTTGTCGGCAGACATAACGGTACAGACTACCTGTACTTCGTTCATGAAGCCTTTCGGGAACAGCGGACGGATCGGACGGTCGATCAGGCGTGAGGTCAGTGTTTCAAATTCACTTGGACGCGCCTCACGCTTGAAGAAACCTCCAGGGATCTTACCGACTGAGTAGGTCTTCTGCTGGTAGTGAACCGACAGCGGGAAGAAAGGCTGGTCAGCGCGGGCTTTCTTGTTGCCCACAACGGTACACAGGACCTGGTTCTCACCCATGGTGATCAATACGGCGCCTGATGCCTGACGCGCTACACGGCCGGTTTCCAGCGTAACCTGCTGGTCACCGTACTGAAAAGTCTTGGTTTTCGGATTCAACACAATGAATGCCTCATTTAATTAACCTGTTTACAGTACTCTCGGCCCCATTGCCGACAATCTATTGTGGGCCTTCGCCCCGCCTGCAAACCGTACTCGGATAACGCCTGGTTGGCTTAGTCGCCACTAACCGACAGCGACAAGCGTTATTAAAGTACGGGCTGATCAACAGATTGTTGAGTACATCAATACTATTACAGCTCAAGAACAACAACGCCCACCAAGGCGGGCATTAAATTCAAGCTGGGTATCAGACCGTTGTTACGGCACTGATACAACAAGGGCCCTGACCGGAGGTCAGAGCCCTTGTGTGGAACTGCGTTTAGCGACGCAGACCCAGACGACCGATCAGGGTCGTGTAACGCTCAACACTCTTGGACTTGAGGTAGTCCAGCAGCTTACGACGCTGGTTTACCATCCGGATCAGACCACGACGTGAGTGGTGATCTTTCTTGTTGGCCTTGAAGTGAGACTGCAGACCCAGGATGTTCGCGGTCAGAAGGGCAACCTGAACTTCAGGAGAACCGGTGTCACCTTCTTTAGTTTGGTAATCAGCAAGGATTGCTGCTTTTTCTTCGGCTAATAGCATGCTAATGCTCCATTTCTACGATGCACACGCGTTGTCTAAGCGACGCGCGGTATTAAACAAACGTACGTACCGTGCACAGTTACAGTACGACGCGACAACCTGTCCAGGCTAACCCTGAGCAGTTTGTATCAGACGCTGGGGTTTTAATATCCCCTGATCTGAAATCTGACCCAGACCGAGAAAACGTTGCTCGCCTTCGCCCTGAGTAAAAATAAGCACCTGATCCATCGGCGGTTGATCGCAGGGGATCGGCTGGCCATGGCCAATTTTTCGTTGCTGATCTGCATCGATCTCTACCCGCGGTAGATGATCGACCGCCGTCCAGGCCGGTAATAATAGCGCATCCAGCGCCTTCAGGTCGCACTGTTTTTCAGCCTCGGTGACCTTTTCATCCGCGCCCACACCGGCAATCGCCTCGATCTGCGGCAAAGTCAGCATCATCGGGGCTTTATAGGGTCCGGAATCGAGTCTGCGCAGGACCTGCACATGCGCACCGCAGCCAAGCAGCAAGCCCAAATCTTCGACAATAGAACGGATATAGGTACCCTTGGAACAGTGCACCTCCAGATCGATCTCATCACCCCGCAATGCCAGCAGTTTGATCGCGTAGATGGTGACCCGACGGCTTTTAACCTCGACCTTGATACCCTGACGGGCGAGCTTATACAGCGGTTGACCGTTGTGCTTAAGCGCCGAGAACATCGACGGCACCTGTTCGATCTCACCACTGAAATGCTCGACCAATAGGGCTTCGATCTGCTCAACAGGGTAATCACCGACCGGTTTGGTCTCAATCACCTCACCGTCGGCATCACTGGAATCGGTACGCACCCCGAGCTTGGCGGTAGTCTGATAGCGCTTATCCGCTTCCAGCAAAAATTGAGAAAACTTGGTGGCTTCTCCGAGACAGATCGGCAGCATACCGGTCGCTAAGGGGTCTAGCGCGCCGGTATGGCCCGCTTTAGCAGCACCGTAGATAAACTTGATCCGTTGCAGCACATAGTTGGAGGTGACGCCCGCCGGTTTATCCAGCAGCACCAACCCATCTATCGCACGCCCTTTTCGCTGTCGTGCCAAACCTGTCAGACCTCGCCATCGCGAGTAGTGTCTGCAGCATCGGCAAGACCCGACGCGTCAGTCTCAACACCGGTCTCAACGTCAGCGTCAAGATCGCCGCGTTCATCCTGACGCAGATGGTCTTCAGAAACAGCTTGCTCGATCAGCGACGCCATATAGTTACCGCGTACCACCGAATTGTCGTAATGAAAACGCAACTGAGGCACTGCTCGCATCTTAATCAGCTGCGCAACACGGCCGCGCAAAAAACCCGAAGCACGATTAAGAATCTTAACCGACACCTCGGCTTGCGCCTGAACCTCCTCGTAACTCCCCATCACCGTGATATAAATATCAGCATAGGAGAGATCGCGAGAGATCTTGGCACCGTTGACGGTGACCAACCCCAAACGCGGATCCTTGACATCCTGCTGGATCAACTGAGCAAGCTCACGCTGGAGCTGTTCAGCGATCCGCTGGGCACGACTAAATTCTCTGGCCATCTAGGTATCCGCTCTAGGATTAAGGAAAATAAGGGCGCTCATCTTACAGATGACGCGCCACCTCGGTGACTTCGAACACTTCGATCTGGTCACCGACCTTAACATCGTAGTTCTTCACCCCAACGCCACACTCAACACCGTTACGCACATCGGCAACGTTATCTTTGAAGCGACGCAGCGAATCCAGCTCACCCTCGTGGACAACGACGTTATCACGCAAAACCCGGATCTGCTTGCTGCGGTAAATGGTACCTTCAACCACCATACAGCCAGCAACCTGACCAAACTTGGGCGAACGGAACACTTCTCGCACATTGGCGATACCCAGGATCTCCTCGCGCAGTTCCGGCGCCAGCATACCCGACAGTGCCTGCTTAACATCGTCGACGATGTCGTAGATGACGCTGTAGTAACGCAGGTCAACCTCTTCCTTATCGACCAATGCCTTCGCGCTAACATCTGCACGGACGTTAAAGCCGAAGATAACCGCACTGGAAGCCAGCGCCAGGTTAACGTCGCTCTCGGCGATACCACCGACACCACTTGAGACCACGTTAACCTTAACTTCGTCAGTACCCAGGTCCATCAACGAGCTAGTCCCCCCGAACATCGGTCTTAAGGACGATATTAAGCACCGAAACCTTGTTAGCGCCCATGTTCGCAAACAGGTTATCCAGCTTTGCGGCCTGCTGCCGTGCCAGCTTAATCTCTTTGAACTTACCCTGGCGGAAGTTAGCCACTTCACGCGCTTTCTTCTCGTCTGCGACCACGGTGAATTCGTCGCCCGCATCGGGGGTACCGTCAAGGCCCAGGATCTCAACGGGAATCGAAGGACCCGCTGTGTTGATCGGACGGCCGCTCTCATCAAGCATCGCCCGGACCCGGCCATAGTTCTGACCCGCCAGTACGATATCACCGGCACACAGTGTGCCATTCTGGACCAGCAGCGTAGAAACAGCACCACGCCCCTTATCCAGACGTGACTCAACCACAACACCTTTGGCAGGCGCTCCCGGTACCGCGGTCAGCTCGAGCATTTCGGATTGCAGCAATACCGCATCCAGCAATGCATCGATGCCTTCACCGGTCTTAGCAGAAACGGGGATAAACGGAACATCTCCACCCCACTCCTCAGGAACAACCTCTTTAGCAACCAGTTCGTTCTTGACCCGATCCAGATCGACACCTTCTTTATCGATCTTGTTAACTGCGACCACGATCGGCACACCGGCAGCGCGGGCATGTTGAATCGCTTCAATGGTCTGCGGCATCACCCCATCATCGGCGGCAACAACCAGGATAACGATATCGGTCGCCTGGGCACCCCGCGCACGCATCGCGGTAAAGGCGGCGTGTCCGGGGGTATCCAGGAAACTGATCATGCCATGGCCGGTTTCAACGTGGTAAGCACCGATATGCTGAGTAATGCCACCTGATTCGCCTGCCGTTACCCGGGTTTTACGGATGTGATCCAACAGCGAGGTCTTGCCGTGGTCAACGTGGCCCATAACGGTAACGACGGGGGCGCGTGCCTCTTCGGAACCCTGGTAATCGATATCCTCAAGCACCCGATCTTCAATGCTGGACTCATCGGCGACATGGCCTTTATGGCCCATCTCTTCCACCACCAACAACGCGGTATCCTGATCCAGAATCTGGTTGATCGTCGCCGGGGCACCCATCTTGAACATCACTTTGATGATGTCTGCCGCTTTGATCGTCATCAGTTTGGCAAGATCCGACACACTGATTGCCTCAGGAACCGGCACATCGTGCACAACTGCAGCCGTTGGCCTTTCAAAACTTTGTTGCAGCTGCGACGGCGCTTTCAATTTCTGCCGCTTAGGTGCTTTTAGACGGCGCTCGTTGTACGAAGGGTCGAAGCCCTGGCCACGTTTAACACCCGTACCACGCCGTGCCGGACGGGCCGTACGAGCCGCGTCCGTAGTCGGCGCGCCTTTTCGCTTGGGCGCGTCTTTCTTAGCCGCAGGCGCCTCTTTCTTAACAGGCAAAGCTTTGGCACTAGCCTTGCTCCCCTGCTCAGATTTAATCTGCGCCTCTTTAGCCGCTTGCGTGGCTGCTTCATCAGCACGGCGCTTATCGTCTTCTACTTTGATCTTCTCAGCTTCGACGGCATTGCGTTTATCAGCCACTTCAGCTTCCGCGCGTTGACGCGCATCCTCTTCGGCTTTATTTGCAGCCTCTTCTGCTGCACGCTCTTCCGGGCTCATCTCTTCACGCTTGACGTAAGTCCGCTTCTTACGCACCTCTACGTTTACGGTCTTCCTGCTGCCACCAACCTTGAGCGTGCTAGTGGTTTTCCGGCTCAGGGTAATGCGGCGCGGCTGAGCACTTTCTTCAGCATCGCCATGACTCCGCTTAAGAAAGCCAAGCAACGTCTGCTTCTCGTCCTCACTGACGCTGTCACTTTCGGCCCCATGCCCTAAACCTGCAGCATTCATTTGCTGTAACAGACGTTCAACGGGAACGTCCACCACGTCGGCAAGCTGTTTTACGTTCAGTTCTGCCATTGATTTGGTGCTCCGGTTGAATTGTTACTCTTCAGTTTCAGCAAACCAAGGGGCGCGCGCTGTCATAATTAACTGGCCGGCCTTTGCCTCATCCATACTTTCAATATCGATCAAATCATCGATCGACTGCTCTGCCAGATCTTCCATGGTAATAACGCCCTGACTGGCCAGAACAAACGCCAGGTGGCGATCCATTCCTTCCATATTCAAGAGGTCTTCGGCAGGCTCTGCGTCTTCCAGTTTCTCTTCTGAAGCGATCGCCATGTTCAGCAACGCATCCTTAGCCCGGGTGCGCAGTTCTTCAATGATCTCCTCATCAAGACCCTCGATCTCGAGCATCTCTTCCAGCGGCACATAAGCGACCTCTTCCAGCGAGGTAAAGCCTTCCTGCACCAGCATCTGAGCAAACTCTTCGTCAATATCCAGGTGTTCAGAGAACGTTTCGGTGATACCGCTGGTCTCCTCCTCCTGCTTGGCGACGGCCTGCTCAGCAGACATGACATTTAGCGTCCAGCCGGTCAATTGGCTGGCAAGACGAACGTTTTGCCCCCCTCGACCGATGGCCATGGCGAGATTCTCTTGTGCCACTGCAACGTCCATCGAGTGACCGTCTTCGTCCACTACTATCGAGGCCACCTCTGCCGGAGCCATCGCATTAATAACCAGCTGCGCCGGGTTATCATCCCAGAGGATGATATCTACCCGTTCACCATCGAGCTCGCCTGATACAGCCTGTACCCGCGAACCACGCATACCGACACAGGCGCCGATTGGATCGATGCGACCGTCGTTGGTCTTAACCGCAATCTTGGCCCGCGAACCGGGATCACGGGCACTGCCACGGATCTCGATAACCTGCTCGGAAACCTCGGGCACTTCGATTTTGAACAGCTCAACCAGCATTTCAGGACAGGTACGGCTCAGGAACAACTGCGGACCACGGCTCTCGCTGCGCACATCCTGCAGAATCGCCCGCATCCGATCGCCCATGCGGAAAGTTTCGCGTCCGATCAATTGATCGCGATTCAACAACGCTTCGGCGTTGTTACCCAGATCAACGATCACGCTGTCGCGAGTCACCTTCTTCACGGTTCCGCTTACCAGCTCGCCGACACGGCTCAGGTACTCTTCAACCACCTTGGCCCGCTCAGCTTCACGCACTTTCTGGACGATAACTTGCTTGGCTGTTTGAGCAGCGATTCGGCCGAAGCCGATTGACTCAATCTGCTCTTCATGAACATCACCAGCGACCAACGCGGGCTCTTTTTCATGAGCCTCTTCAAGTGTCAGCTCGGTACCCAACAAGGCCAACTGATCATCAGCAACCACTCGCCAGGTCCGGAATGTCTCGTAATCACCTGTAGTCCGATCAATAACAACGCGAAGATCAGAGTCCTCGTCGTAACGTTTTTTGGTCGCGGTTGCCAGGGCCAACTCTATCGCTT
>SDWN01000404.1 GCA_004195305.1 Neptunomonas sp.
TGCGCTCGCAAAACGGCAAAAGACCGATCATTGACACCGAAGCATCGATTGCCATGGCAACGTACGTCACCTGGCTGTCCAGCGGCCAGCCGATCAACATGAATCCCAAAAAGCCGGTCAACAACCACTACAGCGGCACCTGGTGGGGTAAAAAATGGGTATTGCCGATGATCAAATCGGCTGACAGCAGTAACTATCAAAACGGCGCCAAGCTCTATGCGGAAAAGTGCGCATCCTGCCATCAGCCTGACGGCCAGGGATTGGCTGCGGCAAATTTCCCGCCCGTCTGGGGTGACCGCTCCTACAACACCGGCGCAGGCCTGAGCAAACCCGAAAAGCTGCCGACCTACCTGCTGCACAACATGCCCCTGGGCAACCCCAATCTGACCAAGGAGGAAGCAGTGGACATCTCTATCTACGTCACCGCCCAGCCCCGTCCTGACTTTGACCTGAGCACGTCATTATTCCCCAAGGAGCAGATGGGCCACTACAACTCCAAGGTGATGGAGGAGAAACACAGTGTGCGCAGCAACTTTGCCAAATGGGGACTGGATGTCGATGCGCTACGCGGGGATTCTCTGATCGCGGCAGAGTAGACAAGAGAGCCACCACCGGCTTAGAGAAGGTTTTGCCGCTCCGCGTATATGATGGGGCGACCAACATCTTCTCTATAAATGCCCAGCGGCAGGCGATAGTGAGCCTGATCAGCAGAGCGCAAACGACCATTACCGCCACCCTGGTGCTACTACAAAGAAAGCAGACACAACATTTCCTCTTGGCTTAAAAATAACGCTTGCCTTCAACATCAAGACCCTGTTTAATACGGCCCACGCCAGAGATGGCGATGCAGATGTGGCGGAATTGGTAGACGCGCTAGCTTCAGGTGCTAGTGTACGTATGTACGTGGGAGTTCGAGTCTCCCCATCTGCACCACGTTTTAGAACACCCTCAATAGCATTTGAAAACCCTCAATTTTCATCCCTAAATACCATAGCTCTTAACAGTCATTAGCCGTTATTGCTATAAATACCTCGCAGATCCCGGATCTTTAGCTCTCTATCAAGCGACCCGCTTCGATAGCCTGCCTAGCCGAACGGCAACATTTGAGTTATAACATAACATCGCTTTCAACTCCGAGCCCCTGATCGCCCCATGCCTACCGTTTCTGATTCCGACCTGTTACCCGCGTTCTGCACCAACCACGATCACCACCAGTGCATCGACCAGGCGCTCAGCAAGGCCAAGCGGCTGTGCCAGCAACATAATGCGCGCCTGACGCCGGTACGTGAGCGGGTACTGGAGCTGATCTGGCAAAGCCACAAGCCGCTGGGCGCCTATCAAATTCTTGATCGCTTGGCTCAAGACGGCTTTAATTCAGCCCCACCAACGGTCTACCGGGCCCTGGAGTTCCTGCTCGAGCAAGGCCTGGCGCACCGCATCACCTCCCTGAACGCCTTTATTGGCTGCAGTCATCCCGAGCGGTGCCATCAGGGCTATTTTCTGATCTGCCGCCATTGCGGCAGCGCTCAGGAGCTTCCGCTAGACGCGCTGAGCACGCAGCTGAAACAGATCGCCATGGCCAAGAACTTTCTCCTTGAAACCCAGATCGTCGAGCTTTCCGGCCTCTGCCCCAGCTGCCAACAGCGGCATCAGGAACCGGCCTTATGAGCGCACTGATTGCGACCCATCAGGTCAATCTGGCACTGGCTGGGCGGACCATTTTAACTAACATCAACCTGCAACTTGACGCGGAAAAGATCGTGACCCTGATCGGCCCTAACGGCTCGGGTAAATCGACCTTAGTGCGACTGCTGCTGGGACTGATCGAACCCGATAGCGGCCAAATCAGCCGCCAGCCGCGGTTGCGCATCGGCTATATGCCGCAAAAGCTGCACATCGATGCCACCCTGCCACTGACCGTCAAACGCTTTCTACAGCTCGCCGGTCGCTATCAGGACAAGGATCTGCAGCAGGCGCTGGTACAGGTGCGTGCCGACCACCTGCTGGGCAGCGCGATGCAACAACTCTCTGGCGGCGAAACCCAGCGGGTGTTACTGGCGCGGGCGCTGCTGCGGCGACCGCAACTGCTGATTCTGGACGAGCCGGCGCAGGGGGTCGATGTTAACGGTCAGGTCGAGCTCTACGCGCTCATCGCCGAGCTGCGCCAGCGCTTCGGCTGCGGCGTGCTGATGGTCTCCCACGACCTGCATCTGGTGATGGCCAGCACCGATACGGTGATCTGCCTGAACCAACACATCTGCTGCTCGGGTCACCCGGAACAGGTCAGCAACGACCCCTCCTACATCGCCCTGTTTGGTCGCAAGGGTGCGGATAATCTGGCCCTGTATAACCACCATCATAACCACCAGCACGACGATCACGGCAACATCATCAGCGACCACCCGCATGAACCCAAAGACGACTGCTGCGGAGGTAGCCACTGATGGCCGATTTTCTGATCCGGGCGCTGCTCGGTGGCGTCGGGGTAGCCATTATCGCAGGCCCCTTGGGCGCCTTCGTGGTATGGCGGCGGATGGCTTACTTTGGCGATACCCTGGCGCATGCCGCGCTGCTGGGAATCTCGCTGGGAATTCTGGTCGATATCGACCTGAACTTGGCGGTGATCGTCTGCTGCGTGCTGATATCGCTGCTACTGGTGTCGCTGCAACGACGGCGCATCATCGCCACCGACACCCTACTGGGCATCATGGCCCACAGTTCCCTGTCACTGGGACTGGTAACCCTGAGCTTCCTGCCTGAAGTACGGGTCGATCTGATGGGCTACCTGTTCGGCGATCTGCTGGCGGTGAGCCAGAACGACCTGATCTGGATCTACGCTGGCGGCATCCTGGTACTGGGGCTATTGATCAAACTCTGGAACCCGTTGCTGGCGATCACCATCGACGAAGAACTGGCCCAGGTCGAGGGCGTTCCGGTGGCGCAGGTACGGCTGGCACTGATGCTGCTGGTCGGGATCGTAATCGCGGTGGCGATGAAGATTATCGGCGTGCTGCTGATCACCTCGTTGCTGATTATTCCCGCTGCCGCGTCGCGACGCCTGTCGGATACGCCGGAGAAGATGGCCGTGCTGGCCAGTGTTATCGGGGTGACGGCGGTCTGCCTCGGGCTGAGCGCCTCGTATTTCTGGGATACGCCTGCCGGCCCCTCGGTGGTCGTCTGCGCCGCAGTCCTGTTCTTGCTGATCCATATCGTGCCGTTGCCATCCAGGCGTCCCAGCCTTTAACTAAATCCGCCTCTGGCCGTCCGCACCCGGGTTCGATGCCGCCAAGCAGCCGCTATCGCTGCTGACATGGACGCTCATCCTGATCGCTCGTCCTGGCCAGCCTCCGCACTGACTAGGTCGAACGGTCCAAACCCAGAAAAACCCCGCAGCGCTGCAGCACCAATCCGCCCAAAATCAACCCTAGCCCAACCAGCGTCGAGCCCAAAATCTGCTCACCCAACACCGTGCTGATCAGCACCAGTGACAGCAGCGGGGCGATAAAGATCAGGTTGGCGATGCGAGCCGTGCTGAGGGTTAACTTCATCGCCAATAACCAGCAGACGAAACTCACTCCCATCTCAAACAGACCGATATAACCTGCACCCCATAAACCCCGGAGCTGCCAGTGGGTAAGCTCTCCGGTAGCCGCGCAGTAGCCCCCCAGAAGCACGATCGCCACACTGACATTCATAAACAGACTCGCCACCGGCTCACGGCTGTCGCGGGTATTAAAAATCCAATACAACGCCCAGATCAGAGTGCTGGCCAGTGCCAACAGCACCCCGCTGAGACTGTCGAACTGCAGCGTCATCAGCTCACCCCGGGTGGCGATAACCACAACCCCGCTATAACACACCAGCGCAGCCAGCGCTTCGGCCACCTTAAGTCGATGCCCCAGCAGAGGAACCGCCAGCAGGGTCAGGGTCAGGGCCCAGGTATAGTTGAGCGCCTGCGCCTCCTGCGCCGGCAACCGGTCGTAAGCGTGGAACAGCAATAGGTAGTACAGGGTGGGATTCAGCGCCCCCAGCAGCAGCGAGGCCTTGCCATGCTGTCGAAATAGCCCCAGGGTGCTGCGCAGTTGACCGCGCCTGAGCAGCAGACCGCCCAGAAACAGCCAAGAGACCACACTGGCACAAAGCACCAACTGTGCAGGACTAAGATATTCCAGACTGAGTTTGAAGGCGGTCGCAACGGTCGACCAGCACAGCACCGCGCTCAGCCCAAACAGATCGGCCCGGCGCTGCGGGGTCGGAACGCCACTCAACACTGTAGTGGATGCCGGTGACAGCCTAGCAGATGGTCATTGACCATCCCGGTAGCCTGCATAAACGCGTAACAGATAGTCGGGCCGACAAAACGGAAGCCGCGCTTCTTCAAGTCTCTGCTCATTGCCTCGGATTCGGCGCTGGTGGCTGGCACCTGCGCCATCGAGCTCCAGCGATTGATCCGCGGAACGTGGCCAATAAAGGACCAGATATAGCGGTCGAAACTGCCGAACTCTCGCTGCACCTGCAGAAATGCCCGGGCGTTACTGATCGACGCTCTGACCTTGAGCCGGTTGCGCACGATGCCCGGATCGGCCAGTAGCGCCTCAACCTTATCTACGTCCTGTCTCTTATACACATCTCC
>SDWN01000634.1 GCA_004195305.1 Neptunomonas sp.
CCCTGCATCACCTCGAGCAACTTGTACAGGGTCAAATTAATGCGATGATCGGTCACCCGCCCCTGAGGGAAATTATAGGTCCGAATCCGCTCGGAACGGTCACCGCTGCCCACCAGACTCTTGCGGGTATCCGCCCGGGTTGCCGCCTCCTTATCCTGAATCCCGGCCAGAATTCGCGAGTTCAGTAGCGACATCGCCTTGGCCCGATTTTTGTGCTGTGACCGCTCCTCCTGACACTCGACCACGATACCTGTCGGTATATGGGTCAGCCGGATCGCAGAGTCGGTCTTGTTTACGTGCTGACCTCCGGCACCCGAGGCGCGGAAGGTATCGATACGCAGATCGGCTTTCTTGATCTCGATCGCATCCGTTTCTGGCGCTTCAGGCATGACCGCTACAGTACAGGCGGAGGTGTGAATCCGTCCTTGCGATTCGGTTTCTGGCACCCGCTGCACCCGATGCGCGCCCGACTCGAACTTAAGCTTTGAGTAAACATCCTTACCCACCACGCGCGAAATAATCTCTTTATAGCCACCGTGGTCACCGCCGCTCTCGCTAATAATTTCAATCTTCCAGCCTTGCCGCTCAGCATACCGGGAGTACATCCGAAACAGGTCTCCGGCAAAAATAGCCGCCTCATCACCGCCAGTACCCGCACGAACCTCAAGGAAGGTGTTACTGCCATCATTGGGGTCTTTTGGCAGCAGCAGTTTTTGCAGCTCACCCGCCAGCATCTCCAGGTGCTTCTGACCGACCCTGATCTCCTCCTCAGCCATCTCCTTCATCTCAGGATCGTCAAGCATATCCGCGGCTTCGGCCAGGTCCTCGCCGACCTGCAGGTATTTGCTGAAGCTCTCAACCACCGGTTCCAGCTCCGCATACTCCCTGGAAAACTCGCGGAAACGGTTTTGGTTGTTGATCACTTCAGCGTCACTCAGCAGCGCTGCCAACTCTTCGTAACGGTCTTTAAGGATATCAAGCTTATTCTGGATTGAAGCTTTCATAGCAACCTTTGGGGTTTTCCGGGCGCACTAACGCGCCCGGCAGGAGAGATCAGTTGTTGTCGAGCGACAACTCGAACAATTCGTGGGTCAATTGAAGTAGCTCTGAACGCCCCTGAGCGGCGGATTGCTTCATCTGCACACTGGGAGAGTGGATCAATTTATTGGTCAAACCTCGCGCCAGTTGCTGCAATACCTGCTCTGCGCTCTTGCCATTACCGAGCTGCTTCAACGCCTTGCCCAGCTCCTGATCACGAATCGATTCCGCTTTACGGCGTAACGCAAGCAAGGTTTCGGTCGCACCCAGAGAACGCAGCTGCAGCATAAACGCGTGCACACCTTGCTCAATCAGCGCTTCAGCTTCTTTAGCCGCGACTTCGCGCGACTTGACGTTCTCATCAATAACCTCTCGCAGATCATCAACACTATAGAGATAAACGTCTGACAACTCCCCTACTTCCGGCTCTATATCCCGTGGGACGGCGATATCTACCATAAAAATAGGCTTATGCTTACGCGCTTTCAAGGCCCGCTCGACAGCCCCTTTACCCAGGATCGGCAACGGACTCGCGGTGGAAGAGATCACGATATCGGCGTGGACCAACTCATCAGGAATTTCCGCGAGCAGCACCGCACGCGCGCCAAACTGCTCAGCCAGCCCTTGTGCGCGCTCAAGGGTCCGATTAGCCACCACAATCTGCTTGATTCCGGCGCGGGCCAGATGCTGCGCAACCAGATCAATCGTCTCACCGGCGCCAACCAGCAACGCACTGCTCTTACTCAGATCAGTAAAAATATGTTTCGACAGACTCACCGCGGCGTAGGCAACCGACACTGGATTCTCTCCGATCGCAGTTTCAGTACGAACCTTCTTGGCGATGGAAAAGGTATGCTGAAACAACCGCCCTAGCTCAGAATGCACCGACTTGGCCGCTCCGGCTACCGCATAGCAGGACTTAAGCTGGCCCAGAATCTGCGGCTCACCCAGTACTAACGAATCCAGACCACAGGCAACTCGCATCATATGCTTGGCAGCATCCTCATCCCAATAGCTATAGCTACTAGGGTGAAGCTCCTCAAAAGCCAAACCATGAAAACGACCCAGCCATTCCAACACATCCCGACTTCCCTGCAGAGAGCCGGAGCAATAGAGCTCGGTGCGGTTACAGGTCGACAGTATCGCAATCTCTTGCAGCCCGATTTGCTGGCACGCCTCAACCAGCGCCTGCTCCATTTGCTCAGGGGCAAACGCCACCTTTTCGCGGACAGCAACCGATGCGGTTTTATGATTAATCCCTAGCGCCAATAAAGCCATTGAGCGAGGTAAACTCCATCTAAAAAAATCCAAGCCGACAATAATACACGCTCCTGCGCCATTGATTAACCCATCAACTCATCAATCGCGGCTAATTTAATGCAGCAATCCGAGATCCCTCACTGTCTACTGTTGAGCAATATCGCCAGATACCGCGTCACTAACTGACAACGGTCGCGAAGCCACTTATAGTTAGCGCATAGATACATGGCGGAGCTCTGGATCAGCAGCGCCACACCAGCCCAACAAAGGTCACCCGAGCTTATGCCTTTATTTCATTGCAGCCCCTTTCGCCCCCTCTCTGCTCTTGGTCTGGCAGCAATACTCAGCGCCTGCACCCACCTGGCACCGCAATCTGCCGCCATCCCCTCCCAGAAGCAGCCTGAGCAGCGCCAAGCAACCCCCCAGGGCAGTTTTGAAGCAGCGACCCTCTACGCCCTACTGGTCGCAGAGCTGGCCGCCCAGCGAAACCTGCCTCAAGTAACCCTGCATAACTATATGCGCGAGGCGGAACGCACCGAAGACATCAACATCACCCGCCACGCAGCCCAACTCGCCAAACAATACCGCGACCCCAAAAGCCGCCTAAAAGCAGCACTGCTATGGGCCAAGCTCGAACCCGACAACCCCGAACCCAACAGCATTGCGGCCGCAGAGCTGATACGCAAAGGCGATACCGAGCGCGCCCTACCCCTGCTCAAAACCGCCCTCGCCAACGGCACCCTGGCGACGATTGACGCGCTCTCAGAGCGCGGCCAGAAGATGAGCCCCGAGGAGCGAAGCAGCTACCTGACACTGCTCGACCAGCTCCTTGAGCACGAGCCGGCACAACCGAAAACTCTCTATGCCAAAGCCAGCTTACTGCGCTTCGATAACGACCTCAGCCCAGCCCTGACACTAATCCAGCAAGCCCTTAATCTAGACCCGCAATTCGACCGCGCAATTCTGCTTGAGGCCGATTTACAGGCCCGTAGCGGCCACCTGGACACCGCTCTGGGCCACTTAAGAGAAGAACTCAATCAGCGCCAACACAAACAGATGCGCACGCTCTATACCCGCCTGCTACTAAAAAAAGGCCAGTTTGGCGCCGCCCAAGTGCAGGCCAAACTGCTCAATACTCAGCACCCCGACGACCACAACCTGCTGTTCTATCTCGGGGTACTGATGCTGGAGCACAATCAAGTCGATTCGAGCGCGACCTTTTTCAATCAATTAGCCGAGCAGTTCGGAACCAATTCCACCCTGCATTACTACCTGGGCCGAATCGCCCAGCTCAAACAGCAGCGCGACACCGCGGTGCAGCACTTTCAGCAAATTGGCGCCTCACCCTACCTGATTGCCGGACTATCCGAACTCGGAAAATTACTTAACCAACCCACTGACGAAACACAGCTTAGACAGATCTACCTCGACAGCCGCAATAAGCACCCCGACCAGAGCCCCACCCTGTTTGCCCTCGAAGCCGGCTGGCTAAGCGGACAAGGCAAACAGCAGCAGGCCCTGCGCGTGTATACCGAAGCACTGACCCTGCATCCACAAAACACCCAATTGCTCTACAACCGCGCCATGCTCAGCGAACAGCTCGACGACCTCGCACAGATGGAGCAAGACCTGACCCAGCTGCTCGGCCTCGAACCCGACAATGCCACGGCCCTGAACGCACTGGGCTACAGCCTGACCGACCGCACCGACCGTCACCAGGAGGCGCTGATACTGATCCGCAAGGCTCTTAAGCTTAAGCCAGAAGACCCCGCTATTCTCGACAGCATGGGTTGGGTCCACTACAACCTAGGGGACGACCTACTGGCGCTGCAATACCTGCTGCGCGCCTATGAACACTACCCGGACCCCGAAATCGCCACCCACCTGGGGCTGGTATACTGGCGCCTGGGGCAATCCGACAACGCTCAGAAAATATGGCGCGAAGCTCTCCAGCGCGACCCAGACAACACCCAGATTCTTAACGCCATGCGCCAGGCCGGGCTGATCTCTTGATCATGCCCGACTGGCGCAGTCTGCCACTGTTGTTTTGCGCAACGCTGCTGGGTTGCAGCAGCCAGCCGAGCCAGCCGCCGCAATCCGAGCACACCACGCAAAGCTGGGAACAGCGCCAGCAACAACTATCCCCCCTTACCCAGTGGCAGGTTCTTGGCAAAATCCGCATTCAGACCGACGACGCCTCCTCCTCTGCCAACCTCAATTGGACTCAACGCCTGGACCACTACCGCATATACATGGCTGGCCCCCTCGGCCAAGGCGCGATCAACATCGAAGGCTCCGAACAAACCGGCATCACTCTGGATATTAG
>SDWN01000636.1 GCA_004195305.1 Neptunomonas sp.
AGATGTGTATAAGAGACAGTGCATACGCGGAGCGCTTCGTTCGGTCGATCAAGTCGGAGTGCCTGGCCAAGCCGGAAAGGCGCTGAATCATGCTCAAATTATTCCATTTGATTCATTTTAAGGCTCTTTAAAACGCACCGGATTCCTTGGCTTTTTATATGCAAGCTATTGATAATACATGTATATAACAAGTGTTCTCAGGCGTTGTATGGTGCCTGCATGTATCGATTTCATGACCTGGGTCAAAGTGTGGTTGTTGCCCCTCGCGCGCGGGGGGTTAACGGTTAGTTAATCTTACCTGGTGTGCTATAGTGGGCAAATGTGGGAAAAAGTGGTTTTTTAATCAGGGATTACCATGTTCAGCGGTGTCAGCGAAATCAATCTAGATGTGAAGGGACGCATGGCTATGCCAACGCGCTACCGCGAACGTCTGGTTGATTGCTGCGCGGGAAAGCTGTTTGTGACCATTGATCCGATAGACAAGTGTTTGACCCTGCATACCCAGCCTGAGTGGGATCTGGTTCAGGAGAAAATTGTCGCGCTACCGAGTTATTCACAGTCGGGGCGATTGTTGCGGCGAACGGTTCTGGGGCATGCGACCGAAGTGGATATGGACGGTAACGGGCGATTGCTGCTATCGGCGCCGTTGCGAGATTTTGCCGAGATCGGCAAGCGTGTCGTATTGCTGGGTCAGGGTAATAAGTTTGAGATCTGGGCAGAGCATAAGTGGCTTGAGACCCGGGATGCCTATATGGGCTCATCAGCAGAGAATACCACGCTGTTGGGTGAGTTGAATGATCTATCGCTGTAGGGTTGGTGATGAGTAACGAATTCAAGCATAAAAGTGTATTGCTGGACGAGGCGGTAGAGCTACTGATAACCGATCCTGCGGGCAGTTATGTCGACGGCACCTTCGGCCGCGGCGGTCATTCGCGGTTGATCCTGTCCGAGCTTGCGCCAGAGGGGCGGTTGCTAGGGTTTGATAAGGATCCACAGGCGATCGCGGTTGCGGAGCAGTTGCAGCAGCAGGATGGCCGCTTCGAATGTGTACACGGTTCTTTTGCCGAGCTGCGGCACCAGCTGGAGCAGCGAGGTCTGATGGGTACGCTGGATGGCGTGTTGCTGGATCTGGGGGTCTCTTCGCCGCAGTTGGATGACCCCGAGCGAGGTTTCAGCTTTCTTAATGATGGACCGCTGGATATGCGCATGAATCCGCAGGCGGGTGAGAGTGCTGCGCAATGGATCGCGCGGGCGGATGAGAAAGAGATCGCCGATGTGATGTATCTGTATGGCGAAGAGCGTTTTTCGCGGCGTATCGCTAAGGCGATTGTCGCCGAAAGGCAGCTGCAGCCGATTACCACGACGGCGCGTTTGGCTGAAATCGTCAAGGTAGCTAATCCTAAGTGGGAAAGAGGTAAAAACCCGGCGACCCGGGCGTTTCAGGGCATACGTATCTATATCAATAGTGAGCTGGACGATCTGACCGCCTGTCTTGAACAGGCGCTGGAGGGGCTCAAGGTGGGTGGTAGGCTGGTGGTGATCAGTTTTCACTCGCTGGAGGATCGGATCGTTAAACGCTTTATACGTAAGCATGTCCGTGGGGATGAAGCGCCTCTGGGTCTGCCGGTCCCGCATTCGATGCTCAATCAGCGTCTCAAGGCTGTAGGTAAGGCACGCAAAGCCAGCGATGCGGAAGTGAGTGAGAATGTGCGTTCGCGCAGCGCCATTATGCGTATTGCGGAAAAACTGGCCTAGTCCAACATGGTTAAACGTATTGTCACCCGGGCCGGCGAGATCGGTACCCGGACCAAAAACCTGAGTATCTCGTTGCAGGCACTGGTTACGGTGCCGGTGTTTATCGGGTTGTTGCTAACCGCGCTGACGGTGATCTATAGCGCCTTTCTTTATCGTCAGGGGTTTAATCTACAGCAGCAGTTGTTTCAGCAGCGCGATGCGCTGGAAGTCGAGTGGGGGCAGTTGTTGCTGGAGCAGAGTGCGCTGGCTGCGCATAGTCGGATCGAGAGAACGGTAACCCAGCAATTGGATATGTATGTACCTTCACCTGAAGACATTGTGGTGGTTCGTTAGATGAGCGCGCAAACCGCATCGCGGGCCTATACCTGGCGGTTTCGGCTGGTGTTGCTGATGCTGTCGATGTTGGCGCTGATGGTGGCGTCCAAGATCGTATATTTGCATCTGTTTGAAGATGAGTTCCTGAAGAATCAAGGGGACGCACGGAGTCTGAGGGTGGTCAGTATTCCTGCACACCGGGGGATGATTCTGGATCGTAATGGTGAGCCATTGGCCGTCAGTGCGCCGGTGGAGAGTATCTGGTATGACCCGCGTGAGTGGGTAGCCGATAAACCCCAGCTGCGCTTGTTGGCGAAGGCGCTGGGCATGCCCGCTGCACGATTGGAGCGGAAGGTGGCGGCCAATGCGGATAAGAAATTTGTCTACCTGAACCGGCATATGGCACCGGCAGATGCGGAGCAGGTGCTGGCGTTGGGGATTGCGGGTGTTTACAGCCAGAGCGAATACAAGCGCTATTACCCTGCAGCCGAGGTAGCGACCCATCTGGTGGGCTTTGCCAATGTTGATGGGGCCGGCCAGGAGGGGATGGAGCTGGCTTACGATGAGTGGCTGCGGGGTGGTGCGGGTAGCAAGCAGGTGTTGAAAGACCGCCTGGGACGCACCATTAAAGATATTCAGGATCTGAAACAAGCCAACCCTGGCCAGGATTTGACCCTGAGTATCGATCTGCGGGTTCAGTATCTGGCCTATCGCGAACTCAAAGCCGCAGTGCAGCAGCATCGGGCCCGGTCGGGTTCTGCGGTGGTGTTGGATGCCGCCACCGGTGAGGTGTTGGCGATGGTTAACCAGCCCTCCTATAACCCCAACGATCGCAGCAGTCTGAAAGTATCGCACCTGCGTAACCGAGCCGCTACAGATACTTTCGAACCCGGATCGACCATGAAACCGCTGACTATTGCCGCCGCGATAGCCAGCGGCAAATACAGTGCCAGCAGTGAAATAAATACCTCGCCGGGGTATATCCGGGTGAAGAATTACACCATTCGTGACCATAAAAACTACGGGGTACTGGATCTTGGGCATATTATCAGCAAGTCCAGTAACGTTGGGGCGAGCAAATTAGCGTTGAGTCTGGAGCCTCGTGCAATACGGAATATGTTTTTCAATGCGGGCTTAGGTCGCGCGACCGGCAGTGGTTTTCCGGGGGAGCAAGTCGGCTCGCTCCCCTATTTTGGTGACAAGCGGATCGTAGAGCGCGCAGCGATGTCCTACGGTTATGGCTTGTCGGTGACGCCGCTGCAGTTAGCTCAGTCGTATATGGCATTTGCGGGTGAAGGCATTCGCCGTGATCTGTCATTACTGAAGACCGAACAACCGATGCCGGGCGAGCGGATCATGCCCAAGCGCGTTGCGCGCCAGGTGTTGGCGATGATTGAACAGGTGACGGCGAAGGGTGGGACCGGTCGCCGGGCCCGGGTTCCTGCATACCGGGTTGGAGGCAAGACCGGCACCTTGCACAAGGTGGGCGCTGGCGGTTATGAAGATGATAAGTACGTGGCGGTGTTTGCCGGAGTAGCGCCGATTGAAAATCCACGTTTTGTGGCCATAGTGGTGGTCGATGAACCCCAAGGGCAGGAGTATTATGGGGGTGAGGTTGCCGCACCGGTGTTTTCGCGAATTATGGCCGGAACTTTGCGGTTGATGAATATCACGCCTGATAAGCTGGGCCTGCCGCCGGAACAGCAACTTGCGTGGAAAAGCCCATGACCAGAGGCTACACGATGACGCTCCAGGCGCTGCTTCAAGGCGCTGCAATGGCACCTGAAACCGGCCAGCTTCAGGTTACCGGGATCAGTAACGACAGCCGCCGAATACAGGGCGGCGACCTGTTTCTGGCGTGCCGCGGTGAACACCATGATGGCCGCGAGTTTATTCACACAGCGGTCGCGCAGGGTGCGGTCGCGGTTGTGTGCGAAACAGGCGCCGCAATCACCGACCCGGGCGTGCCGCTGATCGAGCTGGAAAACCTGGCGCAGCGCCAGGCTGAGCTGGCCAGTCGTTTTTATCTGCAGCCGAGTGAATCGCTGCAGATGATCGGGATTACCGGTACCAATGGCAAGACCTCGTGCAGCCATTTTGTGGCTCAGGCGTTATCGCTGTTGGGACAGCAGACAGCGCTAATCGGCACCACCGGAAACGGATTTGTTGGGGCGCTGGAATCCGCGACGCACACAACGCCGGATGCCGTGCGCTTGCAGCAACTGTTGGCGCAGCTGCGAGATCAGGGCGCGCAGGCGGTGGCGATGGAGGTGTCCTCTCACGCACTGGACCAGCAGCGTATCGCACAAGTGGCGTTTGACCAGGCGGTGTTTACTAACCTGAGTCGCGACCACCTCGATTACCATGGGACGATGGACGCTTACGCGGATGCCAAGGCGCGGCTGTTTCTAGAAACAGGCATCAACAAGGCCTGTCTCTTATACACATCT
>SDWN01000645.1 GCA_004195305.1 Neptunomonas sp.
TGTATATGGACCCCTCCTGTTTAGCAAGGAAGCACTGTTTCAGAGTTAAGACGCGTATGTATATTCGGCTTTTCAGTGGAGACGCTATCTCCCAGCCCTCTATGTATGCGCACCCCAATTCCTCAATGTCGCAATGGCCTCGCAGGCCACAAAGCGGAACAGGTTTGATCGGGGCGGATATCTCTATCTGATCCTGGCTTGCTTACTGAACTCGTTACCTTTTTATCTGATCAACCTCGTTTACGCTGCTAACGCTTCATAGGCTTGAGCCCTGTTGTACGCGGTGCCCTTGGTCAGCAATGCCCAAGCGGTACGAACATTCTTGTTGGCGAGAGCAACTGCAGCCTTTCCGTATCCAGCCCGCTCGATCAGCGCCCATAGCCACTTCTGCTTCGGCGTTTGAGGATCTTTTAGTCCACGATGCACGTAGGCTCGGGCTCCCTGGATAAGAACAGCTCGTAGTCGTCGATTAGCAACATGTTTACTGATGCCTATCAGGTTGGTTTTTCCACCGCTGCTGTACTGCTTGGGTGTCAGTCCAACGTAGGCAGAAAACTCTCGTCCATTCAGGAACGCCTCACCCGTCCCTAGAGTGGCAAATAATAGGATTGCGCTGATGGGGCCGACTCCTTCCAGATCCATCAAGCGCCTGCACGCGTCGTTTTGCTTAATGAGCTGTTTGATCTGTTCGTTGAGAAAGGCGATATCGTCCTTGAGCTGATGGTACCGCTCGAACATTCGGTGCAGCGTCGGCCGATACATATGAGGAACACCGTTCTCAGCGTCTTCCAATACTCGCGGGATATGCGTTTCTAACGCAGCCCACCCCTGAGGAATGACGACACCAAACTCCATCAGTAGACCGCGAATATGATTTGAGATTGAAGTTCTATCCTGCACCAAAAGCTGCCGTGAACGCTGTATGGATTGAAGGCCCTGCTGTTCGATGGTCTTCAATGGGGCTTGTTTGATGTTCGGACGGTTTGCCGCTTCGGCAACCGCCAGAGCATCATTTTTGTCTGTCTTATGACCTTGCCGAAACGGGGCTACCGCTTTAGCAGGAATGATTTTGGTTTGATGGCCATTATTCTGGGCATACCTTGACCAATAGTGCGCCGTAGCGCAGGCTTCAAAAGCGACCAACGAAGGTTTTTGCTTGACCAGAAACTCGGCAAACTTAATACGCGTCAGCTCTTTGTTCTGGAGCTCTTTACCAGAGGGGGATACGACTGAAGACTGGATAACATTCTTTGCCAGATCGACGCCGATGGTATTAACTTTAGCCATGTGTGGATTCCTCTTTTAGCGTTTTGGTAGACACTAAGCCTAGCGTCTCGCTGGGAGGGAGGGGTCCATACATTGTCGCAACCTCAGACGACTACCTTGTCTGCCATATCGCGATTGAGTCAAAACGTAAAACCGGTATTGATCGCCTTAAGGGTTCGGGTTAACTGCTCAAATACCAGCTGGCGTAACCAAATATGCCCGGGGTCTTTCATATGTCGTTCATGCCAGATGATGGAATAGGTAAAGTCATCCTGTTCCATCGGCAAGGGGAGGATTTTTAACTGATACTGCGCCGCACAGCTTTTTGCTAATCCGTAAGGTACCGTCAATAAAAGGTCACTTTGAGAAACCAGTGCCAGTGCTGCCACGAAATGAGGCACTCTTAACGCGATGCGGCGTTTTAATCCTTTTTGTTCGAGTAGATAATCAACCGCTCCTTTACGCGCTCCTCCCATCGTAATCAATGCATGCGGATGGCGGGCATAACTTTCAAGATCCAGCCCTTGTGCGATGAGCGGGTGGCCTTCACGTACGACACAGACAAACCGATCACTGCCGACCCCGCGACCATGAATCGCGGCAGGGACATCGGCGACAGTGCAGGTGGCCAGGTCTATGTCTTGTTGATCCAGTTGCTGCAACAAACTCTCATGCCATGGAATAATCTCCAGATTCACCTGCGGTGCCTCTGCTCTCAAACGCTTTATCACGGACGGCAATAGTACCTGGGCACCGTAGTCTGTCGTCGCTAGCCTGAAGTTATTAGTCGCCTGTGCAGGAACAAAGCTCGCTGGTTCAATCAGCAGGCTGAGATCTTGCAATGACTGCTGCAACTGAAGCGCCAGAGCTTCCGCCCTTGGGGTCGGGGCCAAGCCCTTAGGCGTGCGTGTAAACAGGGGGTCGTTAAACAGCTGACGCAACCGGGCCAAGTTACGGCTAATGGCTGGCTGAGTTAAATTTAAACGCCCTGCGGCACGGGTGACATTACGCTCTTCCAACAGCACCTGAAAAACCGGCAGTAGATTCAGATCAGCAGCAGACAGACTGGTGAGATTCAACGTTGTAGCACTCTTGTTGCACCTTTGTTGCATAAATAGAAATCATGATAACTATACTCGCAATGCATTGGATGCATCGCCACTGCCAGAATAAACTACCGACCTGATAACGGACAACGCTTACCAGAGGTCTCTCAATGTACATCGAAAAAAACCAAGAAATCCACCTTAAAAGCCGTCCTGTGGGCCTGCCTGTAGCGGAAGACTTCAGTCTGGTTTCGACTCCCCTTGCCATGCTGGAAGACGGTGAGGTGCTGGTTAAAAACCGGTGGATGTCGGTAGACCCTTATATGCGTGGTCGTATGATTGAGCGCGACAGCTACATCGCGCCTTTTGCCCTCAATACAGTCCTCGATGGTGGCGCCATTGGCGAAGTGGTTGAATCCAACAACCCGGCATTTGTCGTCGGTAGCAAAGTCACCAGCATGAATGGCTGGCGCCAGTATTTCACCACCGCAGGTAAAGATCTGCAGATGCTGCCAGAAACCGGAATTGCTGAGCAAGCGTTTTTAGGGGTGCTGGGTATGCCGGGGATGACGGCCTTTACCGGGCTGACGAAAATTGCCGAGCTTAAACCAGGCGATCGAGTATTTGTTTCGGCGGCATCGGGCGCGGTGGGGGCAATCGTTTGCCAAATCGCCAAACTGAAAGGCTGCTATGTTGCGGGCAGTGTTGGCTCTGATGCCAAATCCCGCTACCTGTTGGAAGAGCTGGGCGTTGATGCCGTGGTTAATTACAAAACCACCGACGACCTGCAGCAGGATATTGCTACCGCGTGCCCCGAAGGCATCGATCTCTATTTTGAAAATGTGGGCGGCGCGCATCTGGAAGCGGTCCTCAATCTGATGAACGCCAATGGCCGAATAGCCGTCTGCGGCATGATCGATCAGTACAACGCGACAACCCCCAAGCCGGGGCCTGCAAACCTGTCACAGATTGTCATCAAAAAGCTGAAGATGCAGGGCTTTATTGTGTTTGACCACTGGGATGGCTACCCCGCGTTTGTCGAGCAGATGGTGCAGTGGATACAGCAAGGAAAAGTCAGCTGGAAGGAGACCGTTTTTAACGGCATAGAGCAGGCTCCAGAAGCGTTTATCGGCCTGTTTGAAGGTAAGAATACCGGCAAGATGCTGGTCAAGTTATAAACAGTTCAATGAATAACGGCCTACGAGCCCTGCTCAAGTCGATCTAAACCATGACTGATGGCAGGCGGTATTTTGTAAGGAAAAAATCCTATGAACATTCTCTTTGTTTTGACCTCGCACGACTCGCTCGGTAATACCGGCGAAAAAACCGGCTTCTGGATTGAAGAATTTGCTGCACCGTATTACACCTTTGCTGATGCCGGGAGCAATATCACCCTGGCGTCACCGGCGGGTGGACAGCCACCGATTGATCCCAAAAGCGCCCTTGAGGATTTCCAGACCGATGCCACGCGTCGCTTTGATGCGGATAGCGAGTTGCAGAAAAAACTGGCTAAAACGCTACGGCTAACAGAGGTCTCTGCGGATGATTACGACGCCATCTTCTATCCAGGAGGGCATGGCCCTATGTGGGACCTAACCACTGATGCCGATTCGATTCGATTAATCGAAGCCTTTGCCCGGCAAAACAAGCCAATCTCCACCGTCTGCCACGCCCCCAGCGTACTGCTGAATGCTAAAGACGCACAGGGGAAATCGCTGTTTAACGGCAAGCAAGTCACCGGTTTTAGTAATACCGAAGAAGCCGCTGTTGGACTGACCGAGGTGGTGCCTTTCTTACTGGAAGATGAACTGAAGAACCGTGGTGGACGTTACAGCCAAGGCCCTGACTGGACGCCTTACTGTGTCCAAGATGGTGTTCTGATCACCGGCCAAAACCCGGCCTCTTCGACTGCCGTCGCAGAAGCGGTGCTGACCCGACTGAAGGACTGAACCAGGGAAGGGGCCGAGTCCCCTTCCTTGCTCCCATTCTGGATCGTTTTCCCATTCTGCTTAATGACTACCTGAGCGGTATGGTTATGTTTCTACACGTTAAGACGATAACCCCTAGGTTGAATGCCAGTTTATGACCGATTATTCCCGCAGCATGCTTCAGGCGTTTACCGCTTATCTTATCTGGGGCTGTTTTGCCCTGTTTTTTCACCAGTTACAGCACATCCCCCCCACCGAAGTCTTACTGCACCGCCTAGTTTGGGCCTCCGTGTTTGTTGCGGTGGTACTGACCCTCAGCCGCCGATGGAATAATGTACGCGATGCACTAGGAAAACCGCGGTTGGTACTCCAGCTG
>SDWN01000001.1 GCA_004195305.1 Neptunomonas sp.
GCTTCCTGCTCGATAACCTCCGGTTCTACTTCGAACGCTTCGGCGGCAAAAATAATAGGCGCCACCTGCCACTGCTGCCCCAGGGTCAAGAACAAACCACTGACAAATCCCACCAGCAACGAAGCCAAAACCAGACGTCGGAAAAACATGCGCACTACCTCATACAGAGCATGCAGCTGCGACAAAAACCCGCAGCCGATCTACGAAAAACAGCTTAGATTAAGCCCCGCCGTTAATGGCAGGGAAACGCAACCGTATGCCGCGTGTCATGGGCAGCATTATGCGCGGCATCCATGGGCATGAAACCCACAGCAAACAGGATCAACGCACCGAACAAACAGGCGCCTAGCGTCTGAACCATTGTGGAACGTTCAGAAACAGCTTGCTGGCCTACTGTCGTTTGTAAAAGCATTTTTTGCTCCTTGTTAGCACCCACGGCGCTTTATCAGAAAAATAAACATTATCAACAGATCGTTTCCGGGCTTATCAAGAGCCTGACTTACCGAGTGTTACTGACATTTGTAAGCGATTTTGTTACAAATATCGAGACACTGCAGCGCTACTGTTTATAAATTAAACAGCAACCATGCGACCCGATTAACTCAGCCCATTAAGCACCCATTGAGAGAGACAACAATAGTTCATCATATTGGCGTAAATCAATTGGGTTTTATCCGTATGTCGCAATCAAATACCTTCTGGTCGCATGTCGCAACGGGGTACTTAATAGTCGCAAGAAGCGACAATAGACGCTTTTTTTTGCTCTACCCTCCACGGTGCGTGCGAAAGCATGATGCCTATGATGGTTTACGCACGGTTGGTGCAACATGATTCCGGCTGTAGAATACAGCCCAACCTGAATACTCACCAAAAACAAGAGAGCACTCAACTAAGGAACAGGGTGTAAATCCCTGGCGGGCCCGCCGCTGTAATCGAGGACTGAAGCTGCAAGGGAGCCTTAAAACTCCCAGCCACTGCCGGGGAACACTCCGATGGGAAGGCGCAGCCTAGGGTTGATCCGAAAGCCAGAACATTTAGTGAGATGCTTTATAGAAGAGGCCCGACGGTAAAGGCTTCTGGAGTCACTGCAGCCTTTATTAATGGCGCACACTCCACCCACTGACTTATCTACGGGGACCTACTGATGAGCCAACAACGCCACACCCTTACTTCTGATGCCGCAGTGATCGCAACTCGAAAAAGCTGTTCTGCCGATGGTATCGGCTTGTCACACTACATCCTGATGGACAAGCATAACGCAGCACCAGAAGCCGCTGTTATTGCCTCACGAAAAAGCTGCTCCGCCGATGGCGTGGGATTATCCCACTATATCCTGATGGATAAGGAGAGCTGATCATGAACGCACCTGTTACCCGCACTGTAGGCACCAAAACAGCAGCCACCCTGCCTCCCGGACACGCCCCTTCTCAGGGGCTGTACCTGAACAGCGGCAATGGCGCCACTCTGGTCCCCATCGATATCGGTCACGACGATTTCATGGCTGTGATCGATCCACATACCGCCTTCTGGGCACTGGTAAAGAAGGACCGCCTGGCCGAACAGCTGTGCAACGGTGAGCTGGCCCAGACCTATGCCGAGAAGGCACCGGCTTTTGCCGAGGAGATGCAGATGCTGCGCTTCGGCCTCAAGCCCTCTGCGGTTTACGTCAATCCGACCGAACGCTGCGATCTCAACTGCCAGTACTGCTATATCCCGGCCGATATGCGTCGCGATGGCGAACAGATGAGTCAGGCCAAGCTCATTGACGCACTGACGATCCTGAAGGGCCATTTTGATCAGACCATCGATGATGGCCGGCTACCCCAGATTATCTTCCATGGGGCGGAGCCGTTGATGAACAAACGCGCGATGTTTGCCACCATCGACCATTTCAAGGACGACTACCGCTTCGGGGTGCAGACCAACTCCACCAAGCTGGATGATAAGTCGATCGAATTCCTGACCTCCCGAGAGGTCAGCATCGGACTCTCTCTGGACGGCCCTATGGCCGAGATCACCGATAAGACCCGCATCACCTGGACCGGCAAGAGCGTCCACGACAAGGTCTTGACGGCGATGGAGAAACTTCGCGGATATCCTCATTACAGCGTGATTGCCACCAGCACCACGGAAAACCTGGTCCACCTCAAGGATATGGTAGAGCTGTTCCATAGCTACGAAGTGCCAACCTGCATGCTCAACCAGGTCCGCTGCACCCTGCCCGGAGCCCGCGAAGTACGGCCCAATGACGCCGAACAGGCACGCCACTTCATCGCCGCCCTGGACCGCAGCCACGAACTGTATAAGGAAACCGGACGCAAGTTAGTGATCGCCAACTTCGCCAATATCCTGCTGTCGATCCTGGCACCCACCGCGCGTCGATTGATGTGCGACATCTCGCCATGCGGTGGCGGCCGCGCCTTCTTCGCCCTGGCCCCCAGCGGGGACCTGTTTCCCTGCAGCGAGTTTATCGGGGTAGAGGAGTTCAAGGGCGGCAATCTGTTCGAGGACGATATCGACCAGGTATTAAAATCCGAGCCATTCCTCAAGGTAACAGAACGCAACGTCGACCAGTTCAAGCCCTGTAGCGACTGCGCCATCCGTCACTTCTGCGGCTCCCCTTGCCCTGCTGAAGCCTTTGAGATGAACGGCGGCCAGGATCGCACCGGTGCCTTCTGTGAATTCTACGAAGAACAGATTCGTTACGCCTTCCGCTTGATTGCCGACGGCAAAGCCGACGACTATCTTTGGGATGGATGGGATAAGGGGGTCGAAACCACATTCGATTTTTCACTGATGTAAGCCGTTACCCAGGCACACGGATGTGCCTGTCGCCATGGCCCCTGGTTATTGCTTAAGCCGCAGAGACAGGGTCAGAAATACGGCGAACAAATTACAATGGTTTCACCTAGATATGATCTCCATCTGAAAATGCCTGTCAGGTTTTACCGGCAAGGCGGTCACACTCAAAGACTGAAATAAGCATGTTATTGACACCCGTAATACTCTGCGCCCTGTTGCTGGACTTCTGGCTGGGCGAGCCTCGAAGAGCCCACCCGCTCGTTGCCTTCGGCCGCTTGAGCGAGTGGCTTGAGACGCGTTGGAACCGGCCATCAGGCTCCGATTTACAGCGTAAAATCTTAGGGGTTATCGCCGTAACAGGGTTACTGGGGGGCTTTGGTCTGGCCGCTAATTTCATCATAGCCGCACCGGGGTTCGGTGTTAGTTTCGAGATCCTATTACTCTATCTCTGCCTCGGTGGCCGCAGCTTGGGCGAGCACGCCGAAGCGATAGCGGCGCCCTTACAACAGGGGGATTTAGAGCAAGCACGGCGAGCGACCAGCTACATGGTCAGCCGCGAAACCAGCCAGATGAGCGCACCCGACATGAGTAAAGCGGCCGTTGAATCAGTGCTGGAAAACGGTAATGACGCCCTCTTCGCCACCCTCTTCTGGTATTGCATTGGCGGCCTTCCTGGCGCGATTATCCACCGCCTCAGCAACACCCTGGATGCGATGTGGGGCTACCGCACCGAGCGCTTCACCCACTTCGGCTGGGCGGCCGCCAGGCTAGACGATCTGCTCGCCTGGATCCCCGCTCGACTGTGCGCGATCACCTATGCCCTGCTGGGCAGCACTCGAAACGCCCTCCGCTGCTGGCGAACGCAAGCCGCCGCCTATCCCGGCCCCAACGGAGGAGCCGTGATGGCAGCCGGAGCCGGTGCGTTAGGGGTGCAACTGGGGGGAAGCGCGATCTATCATGGCAAAACCAAACAGCGTCCGCTGCTGGGTTCGGGGCCGGACCCCCAAGCCAAGGATATCCGACGCTCGGTCGCGATGGTGCAGCACGGCGCCTGGTGGTGGCTGGGACTGATCTTTTTGCTGGAAGCACTGTTGAGTGGGTACCTGTAAATGGACGATAAATTGGAACATCAACAGCACGCGACTGAAGCAGCCCTTGGGCAACGCGTCGAACCCTTGCTCCGGGTTGAGCATCCGTCTCATCAAGCACTGCCCCACGGCGGGAATCTGGAGGCTGCCGAGCTTCGCTTCGGAAAGCCCGATCAAGGTTGGCTAGACCTCTCCACCGGCATCAGTCCCTGGTCTTTTCCCTTCAGCGAAGTACCTGAAAGCCACTGGCAGCGTTTGCCGCATACCGAGAAGTCGCTAGAATCGGCCGCCGCCCACTATTACCAAACCGACAACCCGCTGGCGATTCCCGGCTCCCAGTTTGCGATTCAACGACTCCCCGGTCTTTTTCGACGCTGCCGAGTCGCGCTACCCCATTGGGGTTATAACGAACACTTCGCTGCCTGGGAGGCCGCAGGCCACCAACCCCTGCGTTACGACGACAGCGACCCGGATCGACTCGAACAACAGATAAACCAAGGCGAGGTCGACGTGGTACTGGTGATCAATCCCAACAACCCGAGTGGCCAGCTTATCCCTCAGCAGCGACTGCGCCGCTGGCACCAGACCTTGGCAGCTCAAGGCGGCTACCTGATTGTCGACGAAGCCTTTATGGACGCCTCGCCCGAGCACCTGTCTCTTATACACATCT
>SDWN01000003.1 GCA_004195305.1 Neptunomonas sp.
TGTCAGGCTGAAGCCCGACCCACAAACCCCGCAGGCTGGGGTTGTTGGTTTATGTGGGTCGGTCTGAAATTGCTCCTGCATTTAAGACACTTCCCACATAGATCCCTGCAGGCAATGCGCAGGCGCGGCGATGTACAGGATGTACGGTATGCCTGAATCCATGCAGTGCGCAGCAGCTTGATGGCTGGAATAGCCGCAAAGAATGGCGCATTATCAAGCGCATAATCGCGTATCAGGTTTATATGTGTTTCGATCTGCTCCCTGAGCCAAAGCTTTAAACCTTCTACACAGGAATCTGTTGCTATGAATTTGGATAAATCAAAGAAACTGTTAGCCAAGAAAGCCAAGCGGGGATTTCAAGGCTATCCGCTGATCACCATCGCCTATTATGGCCCCAACGATAAACATGCCACCAAGGTTGTGGTGGGCTTTATCGCTGAGGAGCATGCGCCTGCACAGTTAGAAAAGTTTATGACCGAGGCGGATGCCAGAATGGATGCCACGGTGCATTCTGCAATCATCAAAATAATCGAAAGGTCAGGGGCTAAATCAGTGGTTTTAGGTGCCGCAATTATGGGCTGCCCACATGAAGAGGGTATTGATTACCCGGAAAGTGAAGAGTGCCCAGAATGTGCTTTTTGGCAGGGCAAGGACCGTTTTACTGGAAAGCCCAATTAAGCCAGAGCTGAAAACAGAAGATCTGGCTATTAAGTCGGTTCGGGTTTTCAGCTCTGCACGGGTATTTATCTGGTCAGTGCGCCCGTGGCGTTGATGTTGTTGGCCAGGACGGCCTCGGGTCGGCTGTCTGGCCTATGTCGTCTCAATTCCATCTGTGTTGGTATGGCTATCACGCAGGAGGCCTCAGAACAGACTCATCCCAACGGTTTATTTCCTGCGTATGTGACTGTTATCACATACGAGGGATCGGGCTCCTGTATCATTTAGGCTCATATAAGTGATTACTGTTATTAGGAGCTATTTAACATGCAAAAACGGATTACTGCAGCAGTCTTTGGTCTGGCGCTCGGTGTCGGAGCGGTTAGCGTTCAGGCGCAAGGTTGGGATATTCCGGCGATGGCTAGCGAAGGCTACGTGGCAGAGCCTAGTGTCGCCTTGATCGGCGGCGTCGTGGATCCGGATGTCGAAGGTGTAAGCTCTGGCAGCCTCGTGGGTATCGAATTATCGCTGAACTGCCCGTTGCTCCAGCCACCGACTAACCGCGTGCGTCAACAGCTAAGCCTGACTCAGTTTGATGATGATGGTGTAGAGATAACCAGTTTAGAGATTAACCCGCACTATGTCTTTCCTGTTAGCGAGCATGTCGAGGTTGGTTTTGGTCCGGGGTTCGGCGTGATGAAGGTGGACACCGGTGTTTCCAGTGAAACGCTTCTGGGTGTGCAGGCCGGTGTCAGTCTACATTACCGCCGCGATGCGTTCTTCTTTGGTGCGGAAGCGCGCTATCAGCTCACCACTGAAGAAGATTTTGGTGCGGGCGATATGGATATCGACAACTCCCGGATTCTGCTTAAAATCGGTATGAACCTGTAAGTCATGACCGGAGTAACGGTAGCTTGCCTCGATTGCCGTTACTCACTCAGGATGTCCATCCTTGCTGCGACAGATCAGTGCCGTTTCATATCGCTGAAAATATATGCCGGTGTATCAGCCACAGCATTTCTTGTATTTTTTACCACTTCCGCAAGAGCAAGGGTCATTTCTCCCCGGCGTGTTAGCAAACGTTTGCGTCTGAGGCTTATTCAACACCCCGTCAAACTCAGCGAGATTCTCTTCAGCTTCCGGGTCGACGGCAATGCTCGCACATAAGGAGTGCTCAGCCACCAGTGCTTCGACCTCGGCCCTGCGTTCCTCGCTGTTAACGACCAGCGTTAGCGGGTTGGTTTCGGTCCCCAGCTTGCTGACACGCTTGGTGTTAAAGCCGCAGCTGCCATACTCTGGGCGCTTTTCTATACGACCTTTAAAGAAGAACTTAGACATAAATAGACCTTTGTGAACACGAAGTGCCCGTGACGAGAATTGCAGGGATCTTAGCAGATAACCGTTCGTTAAACCCGACGCTGTAGGCCCCGCTGATATCAGCGCCTTTAATTGCCCATGTAAACCTGGTCAGGTGTTTGTGGCTTTAGGCTGGTCGGAGGGGAGGGCGCAACCCGATATCTTGAGCAAGATCACGAAACAGTCAATCAAACGGTTGTTTGCGGGGTTTTGCATTGTGAAAAATAGATATGGAATGCACTCTGTTCCCGCAGGTTTGAAATATCTCCGATCCTAAGTCGACATTATCGTGAAAACTTTCGCTTACGGGTTGTTGCTTCAACTTGGCAGGGCTTGAACTTTAACGGATGCGCGCCATTACGGATAACTAAGGAGGGTTACTAAGTAAAGTTTAGGAGTATCCCTATCATGGGCTTTCAGTATTTAACATATCTTAATCGCCGTTACCTACCCATCGCTACGATTGGGTTAGCCTTAGCGCTTCCGGTAGCCTCCTTGGCTCAAACCCAACCTTCAGAAAGACTTTTTGGCTCTAACGCGCCTTTTTCGATCAATGAGTTGCCACCCGGTAAGTTTCGTAATGCCCTGGATAACTTAGCGCCTCAAGCAAAAGAGCGCGCAATGAGCTGGCTACATAGCTTTACCTTTCCGGCACAGGATACGGGCTTCCTGAACGTAGACAGTCAGGGGGGCGTATTTTATGCCGACAGCTACCTGCCTGATCTTACGGAAACCTTGACGACAGAGGCGTTGTCATCCTCAGCCGCAGCAGATCCCAGCACCGTGCTAACGTTGCACAGCAAGCCTAATGCAAGCAAGATCGTTTTTCTGGACTTCGATGGCCACACTATCTCAGGAACCGCCTGGAACTCAACTTATAGCGAGCTGGTAGCCAAGGCGTTCGACCTCGATGGTAACCCGTCGAGTTTCAGCGCTGATGAAGCCGGGCGAATCGCAGAGATATGGCATCGTATCGCCGAGGACTATGCACCCTACGATATTGATGTCACCACCCAAGACCCCGCCACGTTGGGGATTAAGTTTGGTCCGCAAGTCGCGCGCGTGTTGATCACGACCAACAGTGATCTGAATGGACGTGCCATGCCATATGCAAGTTCTGGCGGTGTGGCCTATGTCAATGTCTGGGGGCGCTCAGATTTTTCCAGCACATACTCCCCCGCTTTTGTTTACTACAACAATCTTGCTAATGGCACCACCTATATTGCAGAAGCGGCTTCCCATGAGCTGGGCCATAACCTTGGGTTGAGCCATGATGGAACAGGTTCTACCGCTTACTATGCTGGGCTTGGTGCCGACAGTAGCCTGGTGTCTTGGGCTCCCATTATGGGATCTGGTTATTACAAAAACGTCACCCAATGGAGTAAGGGTGAATATAGCGGTGCCAACAATGGTCAGGATGACCTGGCTATTATTGACGCTAAATTAGGTTACCGCGTTGATGACCATGGTGATTCGCAAAGCTCCGCGAGCTTATTGGTGAGTGGTAGTGATGGGGCGGTCTCCACGAGCAACCCGGAGACCGATGCCTATAACGATCTCTCTGATAACAAGGGCATTATCGGCAACGCTGCTGATATTGATCTGTTCTACTTTGACTCGGGTGCTGGCAGCCTCTCTCTGACCGTCTTTCCAGCCTGGGATGCGTTTTATCGCAGTGCCCGGCGTGGGGCTAATCTCGATGTAAGCGCCACGCTCATGGATGACCAAGGCACTATCATTGCCAGTAGTGACCCGCTGGGTGATACGCAGGCGACTGTTATTGCCGAGGTGAACGCGGGGCGCTATTACCTTGCGGTGGAAGGGGCCGGTAACAGCCAAACGCCCTACAGTGACTATGGCAGCCTTGGTCAATACTTTGTTGCAGGTGCTATCGTTCCGGCGGGTGTAAGTCTGAATGTTCATCCTACGGCAGCATTTAACGTGAGCTGTGCTGATATGGGCTGTACCTTCACTGACCTGTCCAGCGATAGCGACGGTGATGTCGTCAGCTGGCAGTGGGGTTTCGGCGATGGCAGTGTGGCTGGCGAACAGCACCCGACGCATTCGTACCTGGTAGTTGGTACTTACACGGCTACATTGACTGTCTCTGATAATGAAGGCGCGAGTAGCACGACGACGCGTCAAGTCAGCATCAGCGATCCCACCGCCATCGCTCCTGAAATGCCGGCGTCGCTCACCACCGCAGATAATGGTGATGGTACCGCGACCCTGTCCTGGAATGCCGTCACTGCTGCCGACCAATACGCCGTGCAGCGCCAGAGCAAACATCCAAAAAACGGTAAATGGACCGGAACAGCGACCGTCGCCACAGTTACGGCACCGACTGTTTCGACTATCGATAGCTCAGGCGCTGGCACCTTCCGTTACAGTGTCCGTGCTGCCAATAGCTACGGAGTTTCAGCGTGGAGTAGCTGGGTAGAAATTACCGTTAGTGGTGGCACTGGCGGCGGTGGATCTAATGGCGGTGGGAAAAAGTGCAATCCTCGCAAGGGTAGTTGCTGTCTCTTATACACATCT
>SDWN01000246.1 GCA_004195305.1 Neptunomonas sp.
CCAAGGCTGAGCAACTGGTTGCGTCTGCAGAAGATGTCATTGCCAGGGGGGTGCGGTCACAGTGGCGTAGACCGCCTTCGGCCCGTAACGGCATGGTCGTAGGGGTGCGGATCCACCTTTTGCCAACGGGTGAGGTGGATGACGCTTACGTGATTGATCCCAGTGGCGACGAGGCCTTCGATCGGAGTGCGGTTAACGCCGTACTGAAAGCCGAACGCTTCCCCGAATTACAGGTGATCGATCCGGTGGTGTTCGATCGTTATCTGCGCCAGGTTACACTAACGTTCCGGCCGGAAGATCTACGTCGGTGAAGTATGCTAGCGGGTCGCTATGACAGGTGCTAAACAGAGGGTTGAAACCAGATGAGACGTGTAGGATTTCTGCTGATTATGCTGCTGTCGTCGCTAGCGCGGGCGGAGTTGACCATCGAAATCACTCAGGGTGTCGATGCGCCAGTGCCGATCGCGGTGGTACCTTTTGGTTGGCAGCAGCCCCAATCGTTGCCGGAGGATGTGGCTGGAATTGTCGCGGCTGACCTGCACCGAAGTGGTCTGTTTGCGTTGATGCCGCGTAATACCATGCTTAGTTTCCCCAGTCAGCCCAGTGAGGTTTATTACCGCGACTGGCGCTTGGCCAATCAGGAGTATCTGCTGGTCGGCAAGGTTCAGTCTGAGCCTGGTAATCGGTTCCGGATTCAGTACGAACTTTTTGATGTGGTGAAAGAGCAGCGGATCCTGGCGGATTATATCAGTGGCAGTGCTGCCCAGCTGCGCCTGATGTCGCATCGTGTTGCCGATGCAATCTATCAAAAGTTAACCGGAATGCCCGGCGCCTTTGCAACTAAAATTGTCTATGTCAGCGCCGAGCGGTTGAGCCAGGATGATTATCGTTATCAACTGGAGTTAGCCGATGCGGATGGTGCGAATGCCCGAACCATTCTCAAGTCCAGGCAGCCTATTCTGTCGCCCTCGTGGTCTCGCGATGGTAAGAACCTGGCCTATGTCTCTTTTGAGACTAATCGACCGGCTATCTATATTCAAAATTTGCAAACCGGCGCCCGCGAGCGGGTCACTAGTTACCCGGGTCTTAACGGTGCGCCCGCATGGTCGCCTGATGGTAAAAAGCTAGCGCTGACCCTCTCAAAAGATGGTAATCCAGAGATCTACGTGCTGGAACTTTCGAGTCGTAAGTTGACCCGCATAACCCGTCACTACGGTATTGATACCGAGCCGGCTTGGGCGCCCGATGGCAAGTCCATTCTGTTCACCTCCAATCGGGGAGGCCCGCCCCAAATCTACCAAAAGGAGCTGGCGTCAGGCTGGGTAGAGCGGCTGACGTTTGAAGGTGATTACAATGCCAAGGCCCATCTGACCTATGACGGTCGTCAGCTGGTCATGGTGCATCGCAATAATGGGGTGTTCCATATTGCCGTTCAGGACCTTAAAACCGGTCGCTTAGATATTTTAACGGACACCTTGTTGGATGAGTCGCCGAGCATTGCGCCCAATGGCAGTATCGTTATGTATGCGACTAAAATTAATTCCAAGGAGGTCCTGGCTGCCGTGTCACTGGATGGTCAGGTCAAATTCCGACTTCCATCCACACAGGGTCATGTTCGCGAACCCTCCTGGTCGCCCTATCTCAATTGAGCGGCTTGCACAGGCGTCCGATTGTGTTGTAATTGGCAAAGAGCGGAAAAATAAGGGTTTGTCAGATTCGATCGTACAATCCCTGGCTGGCATGGGTTATAATCACGGGTCTTGTCCTGAAGCTTGCAATAAATCATTCGAAGCAGTACTTTTAGGTCAAAAATAATCTGGGTATTAATTTTAGGAGCTTATAATGCGCGTTGTAAATTTCAGCAAAGTAGTAGCCGTGGCCGCTGCCGTCGTTTGGATGAGCGGTTGTAGCTCAACCAGTACCTCCACTGACAGTACCGCTAGCACCGACGCTCAGGCGTCTGAAGTTCAGCAGCCGGTTGTCGAACCTGTTAAAGCCATAGGTGCAGGAGCCGATGGCAGCATGCAGAGTGGTCAGATGACTGATGACAGCATGGGCAAGGCTGCGATTGCTGATCTACAGACCGTGTTCTATTTTGATTTTGACAAGGCCGTGGTGGCTGCTGCAGCCTTTGAGGACTTGAGCGCCCATGCCAAGTACCTGTCCGCTAATCCTGATGCACGTTTGGTATTGGAAGGTCATGCCGATGAGCGTGGAACCCGTGAATACAACATGGCCCTGGGTGAGCGGCGCGCCAAATCAGTCAGCCGCTTTCTGACCGTGCAGGGAGCCGGTAGCAACCAGATTGAAGTGGTGAGCTACGGCGAAGAGCGTCCGGCGGTGATGGGGAGTGACAACCAGTCTTGGAGCCAGAATCGCCGTGTTGAGTTAAAGTACAGTCGCTAAACTATGATCAGACCTGTAACTAAAATAGTCGCTGTGCTGCTGGGGGGGATCTATGCCCCTCTAGTCTTGGCCGCCAGCGGCGTACCTGTGGTTGATCGGACCGCGTCATCACCAAGCCCGATTGCTGAGTCGGCGGCGTTACCGGAAGCTGGCGCAGGCGCTTCCTATCAGTCTGGTCCCTCCCGTTCTGCCGTTACCGCCGTGCCGGGCATCTCCGTTTCTGCCAATGCCCAGCTGTTGATGATGCTTGATCAGTTGCAGGAGGAGGTGCGCTTCCTGCGGGGGAAGGTCGAGGAACAACAGAATCAGCTACGGCGGCTACAGGTCGATCAGCGGGATCGTTATCGTGATCTCGATCGCCGTCTTAGTCTGTTAAATCAGCGCCCTGCTAATGCGCCAGTTGTGCCGGTTGCGGCTTTACCCAGGGCGTTACCTTCAACACATCCTGCTTCTGCTACCGGTTTGGCACTTGTGACTCCTGCCAGTCGTACCCAGATCTCTGCTGCGACGGGTGCGCTAGCGTCTGCGGATGTCTCCGCCGCTCAGGCCTATAAAGCTGCCTTTTCATTGGTTCGCGAGGGTGATTTTGATCAGGCACTGACGGCCTTTGAAGGGTTTTTGCAGCAGTATCCAGGCAGTAGCCTGACCGCTAATGTGTTGTATTGGACTGGAGAGGTTCATCGGGTTAAGCCCGCGGCGGATCAGCAGCGCGCACGCCTTGCTTACGAGCAGCTGATCGCGCGTTATCCTGCCCATCCTAAGGCTGCGGAAGCGTATTATAAGCTGGGCCTATCCTACCAAGAGATGGGGCAGCTCGATAATGCTAAGGACGCTATGTCCAAGGTGATCGAACTCTTCCCTGATCAAGCGCCTGCGGGCATGGCCCGGGATTTCTTACAGCAATACCGTTAACTGTTTAACCCGCATGTTGTCTCTCTGGAGGCTACAGAGTGGTTCCTATTTCTGATTGATGTCGAGTCGTTCATGTCTGTTGTTGCAAAAAAAGCCGTAGTGCTGCTTTCCGGGGGCTTGGATTCTGCTACGACTCTGGCGCTGGCTCACCAAGCGGGTTATCAGTGTTATGCGTTGAGTTTTAATTACGGTCAGCGAGCGCAGGCTGAGTTACGGGCGGCCGAGGAGGTTGCGGCTCATGCGGATGTGGTTGAACACAAGACCATTCGCTTTGACCTGGGTGACATTGGCGGCTCGGCACTGACTGATCACAGTATTGATGTTCCGGACCAGCTCGGGCAGGGCGTTCCGGTCACCTATGTGCCTGCACGCAATACACTGTTTTTGTCGATGGCGCTAGGCTGGGCTGAGGTGCTTGAAGCGGAGGCTATTTTTATTGGGGTTAATGCAGTGGATTATTCCGGCTATCCCGATTGTCGGCCTGAATTTATTGCCGCGTTTCAGGCGATGGCTAATGTTGCGACCAAGGTCGCTATTGATGGCAAGCCGATTCGCATTGAGACGCCACTGATCGCTTTGACCAAAGCGCAGATTATTCAACAGGGGATCGCCGCGGGTTTGGATTACAGTCTCACCGTGTCCTGTTATCAAGCGGATGCACAAGGGCGTGGCTGCGCTGTCTGTGACAGCTGTCGATTAAGAGCCCAGGGGTTTGCGGACGCATCGGTGGCAGACCCTACGCGCTATCAGTAGCGAGCGCTCAGTCGTCGTTATTGATAGTGCGTTTGATTTTTGATTATAGGGCGCTATCATAGTCACCGCCACGAAGCAGGCTACTTTCTATGGACCGCATTGGCTTTCGTCGGTCCAGCCAAATTCTCGGTCAGCCTCTTAGGTTTATATCGATAACGACTGGCATCGCTAGTTATCCCTAGAAGGCTGCCGTTACAGTTACCCAGTGAAGATTATTATGCTAACAGACCAACAGATTGCAGAGCGAGTTCTGGTGCAGGAGCACCTTGCTCATAGTTTCAAGCATGCGGATCTAAGTGTTGATCAGGTCTTGGAGTACAAAAGCAGGATTAAATACCTGTTAAAGGAGCAGGACGCTTGTCTGGTTGCGCACTATTATACCGATTCACTACTTCAGGAGCTGGCTGAAGAGACCGGCGGTTGTGTCGCGGACTCTCTGGAGATGGCGCGTTTTGGTAATGAGCACCCGGCCTCGACGCTGATCGTAGCAGGGGTCCGTTTTATGGGTGAGACCGCGAAGATCTTG
>SDWN01000251.1 GCA_004195305.1 Neptunomonas sp.
AGATGTGTATAAGAGACAGAACGAACAACAGTTGTTTATGTGTGTCGATAACGAGGGCTACATGAACACCGGCATGCAGAGCTCGGGAAGCACCCCGGCCGGTTCCTGGACCTCGACCACCCCGGTCGGCAAGACCATGCAGGGCAAGCGGACCGACGCCAAAAATATGGCCAAAATCATGATGATGCACAACTGTGAGTACGTCGCCACTGCATCCCTGGCCTTTATGGACGACTACTACGCCAAGCTGGATAAAGCGCTGGAAGCATCCAAGCGCGGTTTTGCTTACCTGCATGTCTACGCCCCCTGCCCCACTGGTTGGCGCTTCCCGGCGGCAGATACCATCGACGTCTGTCGCAAGCAGGTAGAAAGTAACTTCGTCACCCTCTGGGAGTTCACCCCGGAGCAGGGCCTAAGCTTCACCCGCAGAACTGATAAACCGGCACCTTTAACGGACTATCTGAAGAAGATCGGCAAATACCGCCACCTTGAACCCGCCCAGATCGAGCACCTTCAGCGTCGGGTTGACAGCCAGGTCAAAAGCCTGCTGGCATTCCAGCAGGCTACCGAAGCCTGCTAAACCCTAACCATAATCGATCCGCAATTGCTCCAGTACAACGAAGCTTTGCATGACTTTTGGCAATAGCAGCTTGTACTCTTTTGATCCTATTAACTGTTTTTAAGAATAATGCGTATCGACAAGAATAAAGGGGATGCTTAGCATAGGTAAGAATCCCCTACGAATTGAATGGTTAAATACATCAATCTCACCGTCCATAACAACAACAGGGATGCTTAGCATAGATAAGAATCCCTAAAGATTGAGCGGTTATACCCATCAATCTCACCGTCTATAACAACAACAGGGAGACGCCCATGAGTGTCGGAAACAGTACGGCTGCACTGAATATACCCAATGAGAATACGAGTGACCGCTACATGTACCAACCAGAGATTGAGACACTGGACCGAGAACAGCTTGCCAAACTGCAGCTGGATCGACTCAAAAAAACGTTGCGACATGTCTATGCCAATGTCCCTCATTACAAGAAGAGTTTTGATGCCGCCGGGGTCACCCCCGACAGCCTGGAAACCCTGGCAGACCTGGCCAAATTCCCCTTCTCGGTAAAAGCCGACCTGCGCGACAACTACCCATTCGGGATGTTTGCGGTACCCCGCAAACAGGTGTCCCGCGTGCATGCCTCCTCCGGCACCACCGGCAAACCCACCGTCGTCGGCTATACCAAGGGGGATATTGATCGCTGGGCGCAGCTGATGGCCCGCTCCATCGCCTGTGCAGGCGGTGAGCCCGGCGACATGTTGCATAACGCCTACGGTTACGGTCTCTTTACCGGCGGTCTGGGCGCCCACTACGGCGCAGAAAAACTCGGCTGCACGGTCACCCCGATGTCCGGCGGTAACACCGAAAAACAGAATATTGTGCTGAATGATTTCGGCGCTGAAATACTCTGCTCCACGCCCTCGTTTGCCCTCAACCTGGCCGATAGTGCCGAAAAGCAGGGGATCGACCTGCAGTCCGGGCCGTTACGGATCGGCGTCTTCGGCGCTGAGCCCTGGAGCGAGGCGATGCGCACCGAGCTTGAACAACGGCTTAATATCAAAGCGATGGACATCTACGGCCTGTCTGAGATCATGGGACCGGGAGTCGCTGTCGAATGCATTGAGGGGCAATCCGGCCTGCATGGCTGGGAGGATCATTTCCTGTTTGAGATTATCGATCCGGGCACTCAGGAGCCACTGCCCATCGGTGAGACCGGTGAACTAGTGATCACCACGCTGACCAAAGAAGCGTTGCCGATGATCCGCTACCGCACCCACGACATCACCAAGCTGACCACCGAACCCTGTGTCTGCGGCCGCACCCACGTGCGTATCCTGCGTGTCACCGGACGTAATGACGACATGATGATCATCCGCGGAGTGAACGTCTATCCATCCCAGATCGAGTCAGTGCTGGTTGGATTCCCAAACACCGCGCCCCATTATCAGTTGCTGATTCGTCGCGAAGGGATCATGGATACCCTGGATATCGAGGTCGAAGCCGATCCTGACCTGAGACCCGAGCAGTATGCTGCGCTCGCGGCTGAGGTCAAACACCACATCAAATCGATTGTTGGCATCAGCTGCAATATTATGGTCAAGGAGTATGGTGAACTGCCGCGCTCCGAAGGCAAGGCGGTACGGGTCAAAGATCTGCGCTCAAAGCAGGGCTAAACCGCGCACTTGGCAAATACCTGAACGCTCAATAAACGCGAGCGTTCGGGCTACGCTGGGCGCCGTTACATACCCTCTAAGGCCCTCCTGATTACCCATAAACCTCAGCCATGATGCAGCCGATCTATTTTCGCAAGCTGGTATGCCTATGACTTGGCGCTGTGATGGCTGAAGATCATGGGTAATCAGGAGATCCGACATTTATTTGTGGGTCGGAATTCATTCCGATAAGGCCCCCAAACGGCTGCCTATGTCGGGCTGAACACACATCCACAAAATCCGATATGCATGGCTGAATTGGTCTTTTTTCAGATCAAGGTTCTGCATGCGTCGGGTTGAAACCCGACCCACAAAAGAAGCAGGCGCATCGCTTGTCGCTGTGATGGCTGAGGATCATGGGTAATCAGGAAGGCCCTTGAACGCGTTATCCCAAATAACTACTGCGCAACAACCCCGACGCTGATAAAATCCTAATCTCTAGTTAGCGTTAACGTCAAGTTTATTCAACAGAGTCATCAGTATTAGCCAACCCCATGCCCTGGCCACAGCGCCCGTGGGAAAAATATTGGCTGAGATAATAGAGTCTGAAATACAGGTACCCTAATGAACTCCATCACCGCGCCGATCCACACCATCGCAGTAACGCCCCAGCGTCAGTTTGTCTCCGGCAACGAAGCGGTCGCACTCGGTGCCCGTGATGCGGGGGTCCGGGTAGCGACCGCCTATCCGGGCACGCCTGCAACTGAAATTCTCGAATATGTGGGCCGCTACCCGGAGCTGTACTCCGAGTGGTCGGTCAATGAAAAGGTATCCTTGGAGGTCGCTATCGGCGCATCTCTGGCGGGTAGCCGCGCCCTCTGTGCGATGAAGCACGTCGGCCTCAATGTTGCCTCCGATGCCCTTATGACCCAGGCGCTGATTGGTGCCGTTGGCGGATTAGTGATCGCCGTTGCCGATGACGTCGGCATGTCCTCGTCTCAGAATGAGCAGGATTCGCGCTACTGGGGCCGCTTTGCCCACCTGCCGGTACTCGAGCCCAGCGATGCCCAGGAGGCCTACACGTTTACGCGTCTGGCGTTCGAGCTGTCGGAACAGTTCGAAGTACCAGTCATCCTGCGCCTGACCACCCGCATCTGCCACGTTAAATGCGCCATCGAAACCCAGCCAGCCACCGCAGCGCCAGCCGTGGCAGGTTTTAAGAAAGATCCGCAACGCTACGTCATGGTCCCCGGACACGCCAAGAATCGAATTCCGCTGATGCACCAGCGCGACAAGGATCTGCGCCAGCACAGCGAGCGGAGCCCTCTCAACCAGCTCCATCTCGGTAGCGACAAGAGCCTGGGCTTCGTCACCAGCGGACCGGCCTACATGCATGTTAAAGAGGCATTCCCCGACGCCTGCGTGGTCAAGCTGGGGCTGAGCCATCCTGCGCCGGTAGAACTGGTACGCCAGCTCGCCGAACAGGTTGAGACCCTGATCATGGTCGAGGAGACCGAGCCACTACTGGAAACCGAACTCAAGGCCGCCAGGATTGAACTGCTGGGTAAAGAGATACTGCCCAGTATCGGCGAACTGTCACCCGAAGTCCTGCGCAAGGCGATCGGGCGCTGGCAGCGCGGCGAAAACCCCTTTGACGAGCCCAAGCCGATACCGACCGCCAGCCTCTTTCCGCGCCCGCCGACCATGTGCATCGCCTGTCCGCACCTGGCCGTTTATTACTGCCTGTCGAAGATCAAAAACACCTACATCGCTGGTGATATCGGTTGCTATACACTGGGGGCCGGACACCCCTGGAACGCACTGGATACCTGCATCAGCATGGGCGCGTCGATGGGCGTTGCACTGGGACTGGATAAAGGCCGCGCCCCCGGTGAAGAGAACAAACGCATCATCGGCGTGATCGGCGACTCCACCTTCCTCCATATGGGGATGCAGGGGCTGCTGGATATCACCTATAACGGCGGCAATGTCACCATCCTGCTGCTGGACAACCGCGCCGTCGGCATGACCGGTGGCCAGGAGGGCCCCTCCACCGGCAAGAATCTGCACGGTGAGGAGACAATTCGCGTTGACTTTCCCAAGCTGGTCGAAGCTCTGGGGGTCAAGCCGGAACGGATCCATGTCCAGGATCCCTACGAGCTGCCGACCCTGTTCAAGACTCTGCGCGAAGAGACCAAGATTAATGAGCCATCGGTCATTATCACCAACCAGCCCTGCTGTCTCTTATACACATCT
>SDWN01000255.1 GCA_004195305.1 Neptunomonas sp.
ACCGTAGACTGCGCCCAGGCCGGCAGCGGTGTTGCCATCGATCATAATGTGGTTGTTGATCTTGTCACTGCGGCTGACGCGGATACCCAGGGGGCATTCGAAATGGGCCGACGCGTATTTATGTCCCAGTTGTAAAGCCTGGATATTGGGGATGATCAGCTTCTCTTTGCCTTTGAACTGGTCTTTGACCAGCCCCTGAAGGACTTCGAACTCGATATCCAGCAGGGCGGCCAGGGCGCCGACGTAGATCACGTTCTTGAACAGTTGGCGCTGGCGCGGATCCTGGTATTCGCGCAGGCAGATCTCTGAGATCGGGACGCCGATCAGATTAACATCTTCGCGAATCAGCCCGGGTGGCAGCGGCTTGGTGCAATCGTAAAGGAAATACCCGCCGGGCAGCAGGCTTTGCATGTCACGCGCCAGGCTTTGGCTGTTCATCGCCACCACGATATCGGCACCACCACCACGGCGTCCCAGGTAGCCTTTTTCGCTAATCCGTACTTCGTAAAAAGTTGGCATCCCCTGGATATTGGAGGGGAATTCATTGCGCGGGCTCACCGGGATACCCATGCGGAAGATCGATTTGGCGAACATCAGGTTGGCGCTGGCCGAGCCGGTGCCGTTGACGTTTGCAAAGCGGATCACAAATTCGTTGATTGATTTGAGCTGTTGCATCTTGTCTAACCTAGGCCTGAGTAAGGGTGAATTTTTGCATATCCCAAGCCCCGGTGGGGCAGCGTTCGGCACAGAGGCCGCAGTGAAGACAGACATCTTCATCCTTGGCCATGATCAGTCCGGTTTTCAGGGGTGCTGAGATATAAAGAGCTTCTGTGCTCTGGGGCGCGGGTACTTTGAGGCGCGCACGCAGTTCGGGTTCATCACCGTTACCGGTGAAGTTGATACAATCCATCGGACAGACATCTTCGCAAGCACCGCATTCAATACAGCGCGGTGCCGAGAACACCGTATGTACATCACAGCTAAGACAGCGTGCGGCTTCGGCCAGGGCGAGCTGATCATCAAAGCCCAGTTCGACCTCGGCTTTACGGTCTTTCAGTGCTTTGGCCATGTCCAGGTGAGGGACCGCCTGGCGATCGGCGTTGGAGACCGCGTTTTGATAGCTCCACTCATGCACCCCCATCTTCTGGCTGACCAGGTTATAGCTCTCAACCGGACGCTCCTTGCTCAGGTCTTTGTCCTGGCAGAACAGATCCATAGAGATCGCCGCGCGATGGCCGTGCGCCACTGCGGTGATCACGTTCTCAGGGCCAAAGGCGGCGTCGCCGCCGAAGAAGACATCGGCGCGGGTTGATTGCAGCGACTCTTTATTCAGAACCGGTAGGCCCCATTTATCGAATTCAATGCCCAGGTCAGTTTCGATCCACGGGAAGCGGGCGTCCTGACCGATAGCGACCAGCACCTCGTCGCATTCGATCAATACCGGCGGTTGGCCGGTCGGGACCAGGCGACGCTTACCGGCGTCGTCGTAGACGGACTCAACCACATCGAAGTGCATGCCGGTCAATTTGCCATCGGTGATGACGTACTCTTTGGGGACATGGTGATTGATGAAATTGATCCCCTCGGCCTGGGCATCATCTTTCTCCCAGGGCGAGGCTTTCATATCCTCAAAGCTGGAGCGGACCACGACATGGACGTCCTTGGCGCCCATACGCAGGGCGGTGCGACAGCAGTCCATGGCGGTATTACCACCCCCGAGGACGATCACTTTGTTGCCTGCCTGTTTGATATGTTCGAAAGCGACGCCTGCCAGCCAGTTAATGCCGACCTCAACCGCTTTGCCAGCCTCTTTTCTGCCAGGAATATCGAGATCGCGCCCGACCGGAGCACCGGTGCCGATGAATACCGCGTCAAAAGACTCATCCAAGAGTGTCTTGAGGCTGCTGATCTCTGTGCCGAAGCGGGTGTTGACGCCCATGTTGAGAATCAGATTGACCTCTTCGTCGAGCACGGTTTCGGGCAGACGGAAGCTGGGAATCTGGCTGCGTACCATGCCACCGGCTTTGGCGTCGCGATCGATGAGGGTGACATCGTAGCCCAGAGGCATCAGATCACGCGCGACGGTCAGTGATGCGGGACCGGCACCGATCAATGCAACCCGCTTGCCGTTCTTGTCGGTGGGAATGCTGGGAAGCAAGGGGCTGATGTCGCCCTTGTGGTCTGCAGCGACGCGCTTCAAGCGACAGATTGCGACCGGTGTCTCGTCGACTCGGGCGCGGCGGCAGGCTGGCTCACAGGGACGGTCGCAGACACGTCCAAGAATTCCGGGGAACACGTTGGATTTCCAGTTCACCATATAAGCGTCGGTATAGCGTTTTTCTGCGATCAGGCGAATATATTCAGGAACCGGGGTATGTGCCGGGCACGCGTACTGGCAATTAACTACTTTATGAAAGTAGTCGGGGGACTCTAGGTCGGTTTCTTTCAAGGCGGTCTACCTGTAGGTCGTGTCTAACATAACTGTTGAACTAGATGTGCGGACTGATGTGCCGTGCATGTGGGCGATGCATCGGGGTCCGCGATCCGTCCTTAACGAGAATCGATAGCGCTAAATAGGGATGAGCGGGCAGATCTTACGTCCCTGTTTGAACCCTGCCGCAATATCCGTATAACAACCGAGGGGATTCTATCGATACCTGTCGGTGTGGACCACTGTTTTGTGGTCGACTTAGGTCGTAAAAAGAGATTTTTTAGACGTTTCCAGGGATGCTCATCTTATTACCAGGCTTCCTGGGGCGCTCATTATCAAGTTTTTGGATTTCTGGCAGAAACCCAACGGAGCGAATCAGAGGCTCATTTGGCTGGCGTGGCGGTCTCTTGGCAAACGTTTCAGCGGTAGATATCAGTGGTAGCTCTAGGAGGCTTTCGGGCTTAATGCTGATCTACTCGGCAACGTCCATACGGAAGTGGGTCAGTACGATCCGCTGCATCGCATCAAACGCATAGCGCTCGGCTAAATCAGTGTTGCCCGCATCGATGAGGGTGATACCCAGATGGGTTCGAATCGCCAGGCTCAGGGACCGCGCCTAAAGCGAGGATCTGCAATGGCGCGCAGACAGGCAGGACACTGGCAGCCCCAGGCGGGGACCTGTGCTGCATTGCCGGTACCTATGAGCGCTACTTAAAATATGCCTTAGCGTCGTTGACCGTTGGTTGACAGGAGGTTGACTAAGACCGCCAGTTTTTCCACGGCACTATCAATATGGCCATTGTTTTCAATGCGATGAAACTGCTTGGTGAGGCATTCGGTATAGTCTCGAGAGCGTACGATGCGGGCTTCTATCTCAGCGGCAGATTCTCGATTTCTTTGGCTTAGGCGCTGTCGCAGAACGGTTTCTTCGACCGCTATCAATACCGGTACCAGCTGTTCCCCGTAGTGTTCGATCGCCTCTGGCAAATGCTGGCGCGAGCCATTGATGATGACCGAATGGTTCGCATGTAGCCAGGCATCCACTTCGTTGCCAATCCCATAGCGGTGCCCATTCGCTTGCCAGCTTAATGGAAACAGCCCCAGGGATTCTCGCAACGCGAATTCAGCGTCTGTCAGCTCCACGTGATTTTCACCCCCCGCTTGCCAGTCGCGGGTGATGTAACGGTGCGCGATCATTAATCCGGATTCGGGGTGTAGCTGCTGTTTTAGCGCTGAAATAATGGAGTCCTTACCGCTGCCGGAAGGCCCCATCAGGTAGATTATTTTAGCCATTTAAAACGCCCGCTTAGCATTCTTCCAGACCGGTTCAATATGGATATGTTCATCTGCCAGAGTACTCCAAACAAGGTCCGCTTTATACCCGGACTGGATCCGCCACGAACCACATTAGGCGCACCCATCATGACCGCCATGCCTTTATCGTGCGCCGCCTTAGCCGCAACGGCGGTGGTCGGGAATTCGGCAACGACCCTGTTGAAATTATGCGATTCGTCGACATGTTCCAGAGTGGCGTCATCGTGACAGGCCAGCGGTATACCCAAATGGTTGCAGATGCGACAGGTATCTTCACGAAATTGATCGCTATACTGCCGGCTGGACTCGGTGTGACGCGCTACGAACGCTTCCATCTCTGTCTCTGAGAGTTTGTATTTACCCTGGTAGTATTCGCGGTATTTCTCCAGGCTGGCAAACTGGCGCTGGCCGTGGGAATGATCCATCACTGAAACCAGTTGCGCGGGCGTCTTTTCCTGCAAGGCGTTAGAAGGAATACCGGATATTTCATGAAAGGAGTTGTAGCTCACGGGTTTCGCTGAGTGTCTCCATCATTCGGGTCAGGTTATTCAGGCGCTCACTATCGAGGATGCTCACGCAGGCATTGGTTTAACGTCACTCACCGGTGACCTGTTTGCTTTGCGACACACTCGCGATACCCGCTTACGTATCTATACTAAGGCTTAGTAATCGATGTCAACGAAGGGTGTTTTCATATGATCATGAATAAACGTTGGCCGCTATGGGGGCTCCTTCTGGCAGTCTTGATGGTCGCAGGGTATCTCTCGTTGCGTACAGTAGAGATTAATCCCAAACAGGATCTGGCCTATACCGATTTTCTCAACGCGGTCGGTGCGGGTAATATT
>SDWN01000256.1 GCA_004195305.1 Neptunomonas sp.
GCCGGTGCCAGCCATGTGGTTAATATCGATTTTGCCCGTTCGGCGCTGGCCGTCGGGCGTGAAAATGCGACGCTTAATGAGCTGGGCAAGGATCAGATTCAATTTATCCAGGCCGATTTCTTTCCTGCCATTCAACAGTTGGGCGGACAGGTGGTGCGGTTTCGGCGTGGTCGCGATGCTCCACCGCCGAAACACTATCAACGCTTTGAGGCCCAGCAGTTTGATCTGGTGTTCTTGGATCCCCCCCGCTTGGCCAAGAGCCCATTTGGTACCGTCGATCTGATCCGCGATTATCCCAGTGTGTTCAAGCCCAGTCTGCTGGCCACCAAGCCCGGCGGACGCTTGGTTTGCACTAATAATGTCGCTCAGGTCGATCGTGAGGCTTGGCTGGATCAGCTCAGGCGCTCTGCGGCTAAGGCGGGAAGGCCCATCAAAGGGATCGAGCTGATCGAGCCGGAAGCGGATTTTCCCAGTTTCGACGGCAATCCTCCGCTTAAAATGGCGGTGCTAGAGGTATAGTGGGTCAGAGGCATACCGAAGAGGCGCGTTAAATGGAGCTGATGATTTTGATCGGTTTGGAACAGGTCTACTGGTTGAATGTAGTGGCCCTGGGCTGGTTTCTGATCTGTTTTAATGGTTACAGTCGTTACGCCCGGGTTAAGTCGAGGACAACCCCGTGCCTGGTTAATGTGCTGCATCTGTATCGTATTAACTGGATGCGGCAGCTGTTGCTGCGTGATGTTCGGGTTGCGGATATTGCGGCGATTGCCAATCTGGAGCGCAGCGTGGCCTTCTTCGCGTCGAGCACTCTGATTCTGCTGGCCGGTTTGTTGACCGTGTTCGGCGCATCCGAGCAGGCGGTTAATCTGCTGGCCGAACTCCCCCTGGCTATCGAAACCAGCCGGATGGAGTGGGAACTGAAATTACTGGTGCTGACCGGATTGTTTATCTACGCCTTCTTTAAGTTCACCTGGAGTCTGCGCCAGTACGGTTTTGCCTCGGTGTTGATCGGCAGTGCACCGGTGTGTAACAGCGCGGGTAGTGATGCCGACAGCGAGGCTGTCAGTCTGGCCGAATGCGAAGTGTTCGTCCATCGCACCGCCCAGATGGAAACAATGGCGGCTAACAACTTCAACCATGGATTGCGAGCCTATTACTTTAGCCTGGCGCTGCTGGGCTGGGTGATCAACCCCTGGGTGCTGATCGTCATGTCTACCGGCGTGGTCTATGTGTTGTATCAGCGCGAATTTCGTTCCACCACGTTACGTACGCTGATGGCCGGTCTGGAAAAAGCGCAGATTGTTGGTTCCAGTTATCAGCAGTTGATTAAGTAGCGGAATCTCCCTGCGCGATGCACGCTTAGGGCCGGTCTGGAATTATTCCGGCATTGTCGACCGGCTCGCATCGCTGTTATTCCGACCTCTCGGCTCTTGAAATACTAATCACAGGCCCCATCTATCTTTGCAACGAGTCGAGGCCGTACTGTTGTGCCTCTTTGTCCGTAGCAACCTCGATAATTGGGAATAGGTATGACCACCGAAACGCATAAAGAAACACTGGGTTTTCAGACAGAAGTTAAACAGCTGTTGCATTTGATGATCCACTCGCTGTACTCCAATAAGGAGATTTTCCTGCGCGAGCTGGTGTCCAACGCCTCTGACGCCGCCGATAAGCTGCGTTTTAAAGCGCTGTCCGAAGACGGCCTGTACGAGTCTGACAGCGAGCTCAAGATTCGGATCGAATTTGATCAAGAGAATAATCAGATCAAGGTGATCGATAACGGTATCGGCATGAATCGCCAGGATGTGATCGATCATCTGGGCACGATCGCCAAGTCCGGCACCGCTGATTTCCTGTCGCACATGACCGGCGACCAGCAGAAAGATTCACACCTGATCGGTCAGTTCGGGGTAGGCTTCTATTCCTCCTTTATCGTTGCTGACCGGGTTGAAGTGCTGAGCCGTAGAGCGGGCGAGCCGATTTCTGAAGGGGTTCACTGGGAGTCTGCCGGAGAGGGCGACTTCACGGTCGGCTCTATCGACAAGGCGGAGCGCGGCACCACCATCATTTTGCACCTCAAAGCGGGTGAAACCGAGTTTGCCGATGGCTGGCGTCTGCGCAGCCTGATCCGTAAATATTCTGACCATATCGCCATTCCGGTCGAGATGATCAAGGCACCAACGCCCGAATATGATGATGAAGGCAAAGAGAAGCCAGCAGAAGAAGCTGTGGAAGTTGAGTGGGAGTGTGTTAACAACGCCACCGCGCTCTGGTCACGTCCGCGTACCGAAGTGAGCGAAACCGAGTACCAGGAGTTCTATAAGCACGTCTCGCACGATTTTGACAATCCGCTTAGCTGGAGCCACAACAAGGTCGAAGGTAAACTGGAATATTCCAGCCTGCTGTATGTTCCCGGTCGTGCTCCTTTCGATCTGTGGAACCGTGATGGTGCCCGGGGTTTGAAGCTGTACATTCAGCGCGTCTTTATCATGGACGATGCCGAGCAGTTTCTGCCGATGTATCTGCGCTTCATTAAGGGTGTGATCGACTCCAACGATCTGTCGTTGAACGTCTCGCGTGAGATTCTACAGAAAGATCCAGCCATCGACTCTATGCGCTCGGCGTTGACCAAGCGGGTGCTGGATATGCTCGGCAAGCTGGCGAAGAAGGATGATGATAGCTACGCCAAGTTCTGGAAAGAGTTTGGTGCCGTGCTCAAAGAGGGTCCTGCTGAGGATCATGGCAACCGCGAAAAGATTGCCAACCTGCTGCGCTTTGCCACCAGCAATACGGATAAAGCTGAACAGGATCAATCTCTGGCACAGTACATCGAGCGGATGCAAGAGGGGCAGGACACCATCTATTACGTCGTCGCTGATTCCCATGCTGCCGCTAAGAACAGCCCGCATCTGGAGATCTTCCGGAAGAAGGGGCTGGAAGTGCTGTTGCTGTCAGACCGTGTCGATGAGTGGCTGATGAGCAACTTTAACGAGCACGAAGGCAAAAAGTTTAAGGACATCACCAAGGGTGATCTGGACCTGGGTAAGGTCGAAGACGAAGACGAGAAGAAGCAGCAGCAGGAGACGGCAAAAGAGTTCAGCTCACTGGTTGAACGGGTCAAGGAGGTGCTTAAAGAGCAGGTTAACGAGGTGCGTATCACTCACCGCCTGGTGGATTCACCCGCCTGCCTGGTCGTTGCCGAACATGAGATGGGCGCGCAGATGCGCAAAATCATGGAAGCTGCGGGCCAGAATGTTCCAGACTCCAAGCCGACCCTGGAGTTGAACCCGGACCATCCGTTGGTGGCGTCTCTTAATGCTGAAAGCGACGAAGAGCAGTTCGGTGAACTGTCTCAGATCCTGTTTGATCAGTCCTGCCTGTCGAGTGGCGAGCAGCTGGCTGATCCGGCGGCATTCGTGCAGCGTCTGAACAAGTTGCTGCTTAAGCTGAGTAAATAATAGCTGAGTCAGTAATCGTTGAGTATCTGATCGGTAATAGAGTGCTGACTCGCTGTAAATCAGCTCCTCGATCACCGTGATACCACTAAAACAGGGTGCTTAATAGCACCCTGTTTTTTTTTGATACTTTCGTAGTATGATAGGGCATTATTTTGCAATGCAGCATTTTGGGGTACGGTCATGAGCACTCGATATCTGAAGCGATTTTTTAAGCCCAAGTCGATAGCCGTGATTGGCGCGACCGAAGATGCCGATAATATGGGCGGTGTGGTTCTTAAGAACCTGGTCGATGGCGGTTTTGAGCGCCCGATCATGTCCGTCGGGCCTGGGGGGGACCGGGTGTTTGGCGTTGCCAACGTTGCGCTGTTAACGCAGCTCCAGGAGATGCCCGAGCTGGCCATCATCTGTGCCCCGGCCGATGATATTCCCGATACTATCTCGGCCCTGGGGCAGAATCGGGTCAAGGCGGCCATTGTGCTCAGTAGTGATCTGTCGCAGTCGCGCTTCGGCGATCGCCATGCGCTCAATCGTGCCCTGCGTGACGCCGCTCAACCCTACGGTATAAGGCTGCTGGGACCGGAAGGAATGGGCCTGCTGGTTCCCGGTGAAAAAATAAATGCCAGCTATTCGCATCAGAATATTCGCAAAGGATCGGTAGCCTATGTCGGTCAGTCCGGCATCCTGGGCACGGCGATGATCGACTGGGCCAACGGCCAGGGTATCGGTTTCTCCAACTTTCTAACCCTGGGCGGCAGTGTCGATATCGATCTGGCCAGCGTGGTGGACCATCTCACGGCCGATCCTTACACCCATTCGTTGTTGATTCAGGCCGACCGGGTTAACAATGCCGGACATTTTATCTCGTCGATCCGGGCCGCCGCGCGGAATAAATTGGTGTTGATTCTCAAGAGCAATCTGTCCCTGCTGGATTCTGCCAGCCGTAGTAAACAGTTGCCGGCAGGCATCGACAGTATCGATAAGGTCTATGACTCGGTACTCACCAGTTGCGGTGCGGTTCGGGTTAAAAGCAGTGACGAACTGTTTGACGCCCTGGAAACCTTAACAACCATGAAGCCGCTTCGCGGCAAGCGATTGGCGTTGGTCTCTAATGGTATGGGGCTTAA
>SDWN01000482.1 GCA_004195305.1 Neptunomonas sp.
CCTCTGTCAAACGACCAAAATAAGCCTAGAGCCACCAAGGCACCAAAAACAACTTGTAGCAACGCGCCTATAAAGAAAGAGAGATTTCTGTTGTACATCAAAGTAAAAACATAGATAGATGCAAGTAGAAAAACATCCCTGTAGCCGACCAGAAATGGCGCCAAAACCCCTAGGATCAGTAACAACCATCCTTGAAATCTTTTATCTCTCGTTAGTTCATAGGCAATCATAATAAATAAGATCGAAGCCAATATGTCAATAATTTTATACAGCATCACTGTTGGTAAAAAATAATGACCTTCGCCCCAAGTAGCCTTGGCGATTGCAGCAGGAATGACATCCAGCATTCCGTGAATCATAAGGGGGGTCATGCTCTGAGGAGACGACTCAAAGAAAGCTATAGCGGCCGCAAAATATTCACCCTGATGAAATGGATCATAAACGACGGTGCTTCCTGGTAAAATCTGAAGGGCGACGATCAATATAGAAAATGGCAACATCCACCATAGCATTACTTTCGTGACAATTTGATTAAAGTGATTCAGCATTTAATTTCTCTAGCACATCATAGATATTGTCTATTTTTCCACCCAGTATTGAGTAGCAGCCCGGCAACTCAGGGTGTTTCTCAAACAAAATGGGTCTTCCATCATCACTCTCGTTCTTCACTAGAATGGTTTTAACTTCGAATAACGAATCCACGTACTTGGCGCCAAGCACAGAAGGGATATAGCGGCCAACATCTCTAACCATACGATCCACACGCGTTGCGCATTCGTACTGGTCGAGTTTGTGGTAGGGGTCAATACCCCGTTGATCATTCCAGCTCATATGCGGTGTGTAACGGACATGTGAGAGCGTGTGCAACCCACGGGCAGGGAACGGCATCATCGAAAAAAATGGCCCATCCATCACGGTAATACCCATGCCCTCGAGCTCGGAAGGGGCCTGCATGAGCGCTATTTCTGTAATCTCCTGCTTGAGGTCGGTCTGGGTACCTGAAAAATCTCCTTTGAATTGATTGAGTCCGCTATAGGTACAGTTGAATACATAGCCGCAGCGAATCTGCTCCCGGTGCTCATTGTCATTTTGCGCGACAACGCTCAACATGCCATCAGGGTCATTTGAGATGTCGGTAACTCGCGTCTTAAGGCGGACCTGCACGCCTGATTCTTTAAGCTCGCGCGTGGCCCAGCTTGCAAGTTTAGTGGCATCAAAAGCGTACTCTTTTACAAGGAACGCAGACTCGATGAGTTGATCGGTAAACAAAGCCTGCTGCGCCGGTTCTGCTGGCTGTATCTCGGCACCGATCTCCCGGCAGAAGCGTTCAAACTGTTTAGCGGTGACTTTAGAGTTACGCCGGGCAATTGCATAAAGCTTAGTGAAATCTTGAGTCACCGCATCTGGCCAATCCCGCACGAATCTGGGTAAGTTAACCCTGCTACGGAACGCGGTGGTAAAACTGCGAGGATAATGATATCCGTTGTGTACGCGGGCCTGATTGTTATAGGAGGCACGAGCAAGCAGAGCTGGCTCACGCTCCATAAGGACGACTCGTTTAAAACCGCGCTCTTTGGCTAAGTAAATGGCAATGACGGCTCCGTAAAAACCTCCACCGATAACAACAGCATCTTGGCGCATATCTGCCGAAGGCATCAGCTGCCGCCCTCAAATTTACCACTTGCTATATGCGTAGGCGTTGATGCGGATTCCTCAATATTCAGTTTATCGCAGCGCGTCATTCTGGCGCTGGTGAACTCTTGTCCAACATGATAGAGCGGGCCCTGATTCGACACTCGGGTGATGTGCAGAATGTATTCACCAAGCACCAATAAAACCAGTGAGATCAAGAAAAACATGCCTGACTGCTGAAGCGAAAGACTGACCCAACCAGGGGCTACATCCGCTTTAAAGACACCGATGGCAACGACGTAAATAGAGTAGACTAGATTGGCGGCTGCTCCGAAAAGTGACAGTGAAGTGACCAATCGCATCGGCCCTCGGGTTGTCGATACCAGCAGCCGCATCCCTCGGTCTATGCTCTCAGTCAATCCCTTGGCAGGCATCATCTTTGGCGTTGCACTGTAGTTGAGATTGGCTCGCGTGAACCCCCCGGATACAGGGAGTTGTCGATAGGTTATAGAGGGCTGAGGATGTTGAAGAATAAAGTTTACAACTCTCTTGCTCAGGACCCTGTATTGCGGTGCTTCTTTGGCCAGATGGATGCCATTGAACCACTTGTAGAGACCATTGAAAACTGAGTGAGCCTGTCGATAGGCGAAGCTCTGAAGCGGTTTTTCATCATTGTTGGCGAACACCACATCGGCACCGCTAACCGCCTTGTTGAGCATTGCCGATAAAAAATTGATATCGTCAGCCAACGGATCGATGACGGCAACGAAATCCCCCAAGGCATTCTCCAACCCAACCCATGACGCGGTGTCAGAGTCGACCTCTTCCGTTAATGCGTAGACCTGCAAATTCGGCTGGCCACTCTCTCCTGAAATGCTTTTAAGGATAGCGATACTGTCGTCATCCGATGCGTTATCTACAATAATTAATTCATAGTCACTGGCCAGGGAAGAAATAACGGCAGAAGTGTCTGACACCGTTTTTTCAATGCTGCCTGCTTGGTTTCGTACAGCAATTACGACCGAAAGAAAAATTGGAAAATAAGGGTACTCAGTATCCATGCAGTTCTGTTTCCGTATCTAAAATATCGACGCTAAAAAATTTATCTCTAAAAATGAACAGAAGCAAGATCCATTTTCGCCCGCCCTCTTTGCATCATCGACCTTACAAAGCTTAAATTTTATTCACGCGGAAAGAAAGGGTGGGATGGGGGCAATATCTGAGAATAAATAGCTATATATCAATTACACAGCCCTGTGTGTTAAATTCCGTACTCTCGATCGAGAGCCCTAAAGATACAGGACAACGTGATAAAAGAGATCTAGCAGGGTCTCATAAGCACCCAGTAATGATTCTCGCGGGTAGCCAAAAACACTGGATTCAGTCCGCCTCCCAATCAAAAAACTGCTCAAACAGGTAGGGCTCATCAAAGTAACGACGATTAGCAAAACTAATCGCATGAGCGCCCCAAACCCGCATCGCTCCGGCTGAAGCCACCCCCATCGGCCACAATAGGAAACGCTCCAGGCGTGCACTCGCAGCCACCAGCCCATCCGCATCAAACAGATTCCGGCGACCGTTGCCGCTGGCCAGGCTACGCAGTTGCTGGTAGCGACTAAACCGGTAGTTTTTAATCCCGCCCTCGGCCGTTGCTGGCGGAGACTTAGCCGCTAACGCGATCCCTTGCAGGTAATGATCCGCTGCCGTCAGCTGCAGCAATAACCGTCCTTGCTCACGCGCTGGCGCGACGCCTGGAATAATCAATGGTTGCTCGACGCCCGCCACTGCAGGCTTCGCTTTAAGCTGCGCCGCTACCGGAAAAATACGGTGATAACAGCCACAGGGGTGGATGCTGTCATACAGCAGTACGCGGCCATTCATGCCCAGCGTTACCCGCCAGAGCAAGCCATCCAGCAGGCCAGCGTAGAGATCTAATGGCCGCTGCGAGGGCCGCTCCGGGAACCAGACCAGATAGTTGAGCTGCAACAACACCTGGCCGTTAAATCGGGTGTAGGAGGGCAGCAGGTAAACAACCGGGTCATCGCCATTAACGCCGGGGCGGCCATCGCGCCAATACAGGCTACCGATCTGATCTGCCGTTGACCGGGTAAAAACCTGCCAGGCTGGGGCAAAATGATCGAACAGTGCCGCCTGCTGCGCACCCTCCAGCGCTGGAATCCCCAGCGGACTGGCGCTCCGCGCCTGCTCTAACCAGGCCGCAATCCTCTCCGCCGGCAACGACTCGCTTGAGGGAGGCCGATAGTGCTGACTATCCCCCTGCAGCACTCGGGCGCTGTTGAAATCCTGCCGCCAGCGCTGTTGCTGCTGTGCGATCCGGTGCAGCACGATCAACCGGGTCAACGGGAAGACCCCGAGCACCTGCTGCCAGTCGCTGTAGAGATCCGGCACCTGTGCACTCGCGGTTAATTGTGGATAAAAATCCGCGGCCTGACGGTCGGCGACGGCCTGACGTTGAATACAGACCTCTATCTGCTCTCTGAGCGCCACCGCCAATGGCGGGCTGAGGTTATCCAGTTCTATCTGACGGGCGCGGTAACCGAGTCGATACAGGCGCTGGTACCATGCCCGGCGCTGATTATCCGTCTCCAGCTGCGCGGAGAAGCTGGCCAACAACCGATCCACCCGCAGATAGGGATAGGGGCGGATCGGGTATCCCAGCGGATCCGCGCTACCTGCCGCCTCGATCCGCTGCGCCAATAGCGCCAATACAGGCCCACAGGTGTCGCCGGCAGTGATCGCGGAGGCACTTGCTAACGGGGTCTGGAGCGGGGATCGCAACTGCGGGCTACTGCAGCCAGCGAGCATGACCAGTAGCAACAGAACAGCCGCGTGCAGGACCTTGCGCAAGCGGCACGGGTCCTGGCTCTGATCCGGATAGATGATCCGGGAATACGCTGATGGCATCGATGCCCTGCCCTAAAGC
>SDWN01000483.1 GCA_004195305.1 Neptunomonas sp.
TTCTGCAAAAACTCATGCGACCCGTAACCAGCTAAAAGTGATATAGCTACGTACAACATAACAGCCCTCATACTGGGCAACGACTCATCACTAGGGACAGTCAGAGTTAAAACGCCACCGTAAACGAGTACGAATACAAAAAAACCACACAATCCTGCCGATATAGGACGAGTCAGGTAGCTTATTTCATATCTAGGATAAAAATCTTCTTGCGTAATGTGCTTTGTGATACCCCTGAAATTGTACAAACAGCCACCTATTGAGCCTGCAAGAAGCATCAGAATCAACATAACACCGCGCCATGGACCGTTTTGATCTGGCTCCAAATTGTATGGTGGGGCACCGGAATATAAATAGATGAAAATAACCATTAAAATAGAGGCAGTGACCACGGTAAACTTTGCAATCGATCGTGCCAATAGAGGGCTATGATCTTCTACCTGGGACGCTGACATATGCTGCCTCACTTGCAGTCGACAATTGACTAACCACTAGCCCGGACATTTCACAAAGGCGCTAAAAACTGACCTGTAACACCGATGTTTACAGAACCTATAGCTTGTTTTAGACAATTACACTTTGTAACCGGTATCGCTGATCGATTTTCCCGTGATCTAACAAGTGTAGACAAGAAGCTGGAAGATCCAATTTAAAACAAGAAAGTCATATTAGCTCAGATCATTTCCTGCACAAAGATATACCGGTGATAAACGAGATAAAATGGGGAGCCAGTGACTTGAAATAGCTGGCGTACACGTAAGCCTGCAACCTATAGGTACGGCAACTACTTGTACCTAAAGCAAAGTCCCTAAAAACGCTGGCTTGAAACTGGGAACGGTATCGGCAGCAACTGCCAACGACTCGGCAACTCAGTCCGCTCAAGCATTGCGCTACATTGACTACACCGATAGATGGTGTAATTAGTGATGCGGCTGCACTCAACCAATCGCTGATGCTTCGGGGAATTTTGCTTGGTTAGTAGCGAGCGGCAGTCGGCGCATAGATCGTGATGATTCATAGCTGACATCCTTGTCGTCAGTTTGAGCACAAATTAAAGCCCCATAGTCAGGATCGGGTAACGCCTATGGGGCTGTTTGTAGTCAATGTGAAAACTGATCTACGAACTGAGTATAGATGCTGCACGGCTGTTTTGTAACCGCCCAATCGGTATCGTGGATGAGCCAGTGCGGTAAAGCCAGAGTGTTAAACGTAAGCCTGCAACCTATAGGTTCGACGCTGAATTTATTGTCGCAGAAAGGGGGGGTGTTGTTCTGTGACTATCGAGATTTCTGCGTTAATAGCTAGGTATTTATCAGCAGAATATAGCAAGCGAAGAACCAGTACACTCTGCTGAATTGATCGGCTAACGACTTCTTAAAAAACCCTGATGCTTTCAATCGAGTCTGACCCCATTGATTTCGCATTGATTTTCCCTTCAATCGAGTCTGACCCCATTGATTTTCATTGATTGCTTCCATTGATTGATATTTTCAGCAGAATATAGCGAGCGAAATACGGCTTACGTTGTGAAATATCACCAAAGCGTTACCAACTGATATGAAAACCTAATCCATACAATGACATAGAAACTAAAAATTAAAACAGCTGTGCACCGAACTAAATTAAGCGTACAGTGTATTGGTTATTCTAACCTGTATCGAGTCTGCGGGCCTGCACGCCTATATCCTCCTTATTCGACCCTATTTACTTGCAAGTAAATAGAGTACATAAATAGCACCTACTTTTTGCGCTTCTCAATCTTAATGAGCCCATTAAGCATTTTTGCGTAACTCTGTTCTATTGAACAGCGACTTGCTGCGCTAGCAATACTTTTGCGACGTGACGCAAGTGCATCTTTAATTCATAGTTATTACTTTTAGGAATACCATGAGCACTAGTAACAAAGAATTTCAAGAGTTACAACCAGCCATTATTTCCTATGTAAAAGATCTGCCTAACTTGTGTTCACTTGCAGGGTTAGCCTGCACACTATTAGCGATCTATTTCAGTATTATTGGCGTTTACTACGCAGCAATGATTGGCATGATCTGGGCCGTTGCCTTTGACTGGGCAGATGGACTGGTTGCTCGAAGAATGAAGGGCCGCACTGGCAGCGACCGAATGTTTGGCGGCCAACTCGATCTGGTAATAGACATTGTAAGCTATGGCGTCGCTCCTGCGATTCTTTTGCTTAGCTATGGGAAATTCGATCCCATATTGCTGCCGGTCGCTTTCATAATGCTCGCTGCAAGTGCGATACGGTTAAGTTACTTCAGTACATTCGGTTTGTCTGACGAATCCAAATACACTGGACTGGCGCTGGATAACAACAGCATCGCGCTCGTTTTCATATTCCTGTTTGAAAGTGTTTTTTCTTATGGAATATTCTCAGTGATTTTATATGCCAGTGCCCTCGGACTTGCCGTCCTGAATGTGTCTCAAATCAAAACTCCCAAACTTTCCGGAAATCCCAGTAATGTTTATCGGCTTGCGTTTTATACACTTGGAATGACGGTTTTTTATGGCTTGAAACTTTTATAGAAGGCGTCGGTGTTTGTAAAACACGCCATTGATTATTACTTTTTTGATGAGTTAAATAACATATGATTGTATACACCGTAGGGACTTTTGATTTATTGCATGTGGGACACCTTGCTTTACTAGAATACTGTAAATCATTAGGTGGTGTTCTGGCCGTTGGTGTTGCGTCAGATCGTGTTGTGAACTCTTACAAGCCCAATGTGCCAGTTATTCCTCTTAAGCAACGAATGGAAATGCTGAGAGCATTGCGTTGCGTTGATATTGTGCGCCCGTACGATGAGCTTGAATACGTTTCTGGTTGCAAAGAACTAAATGCCGACATCTTCGTAATTGGCGAAGATTGGGGGAATAAACCCCACAATGTCGAGGTAGAAGCTTATCTGAAATCTGAAGGAAAGCAGATCAAGCAAGTGCTTTACAATCCCCGCACTTCATCAACCAAGATAAAACAAAATGTCATGGCTCAATCTTGTAAAGAAAACAATTTGAAGTTAGTCATTGCGTAGCAGCCTAAATTATCGGGAATAAAGTGTACTGTCCCAATTATCATATGAGCAATTAGCTTATTTATAGTAGCTTGCTAGCCCCTCAGCACGCGATGTGCGGTTGTCGTACTCCGTATATTTAGGGAAGGTCTAATTAAGTCCCAAGCTGAAAAAATCGCCTATATACTTCAATGGGCTATACGCTGAGTTTTGAGAAAAAACAGACTTAATCAAAGTCTCCTTAGCCACTAATCTCGACCCTCACCCCCAATCAGCACCCGATCAACAAACTTTCTCAGCAACCCATTCGACTCAGGCGTTTCCACAGCTGAATCAAGCACTTTTTGCAGGTGATCGTCACCGTCGGTGTACTTATCCTTAAAAATGGTGAGTCGTTTGACCAAAATGGACTTTGACACCTCCGGGTGGAACTGGGTGGTCCAGAACGGTGCGGAGTCGACCTTAAAGGCGTGATTGCAGGCGTCGGTATAGGCTAGCGCGGTGCAGCCCTGGGGCGTTTCCAGGGCGCGCTCACGGTGTACAGATACGGCCATAAAGCCGTCCGGGGTATCCCGGTACAGTGGATCCTGGCGCGCAGCTGCTGTCAGCAAGATCGGTAGCGTGCCCATCTCGAACTGCTGCGCATCGCGGACAATCTCAACACCAAGCGCTTTGGCGGCCAGCTGATGCCCGAAACAGGAGGCAAATACCGGCAGGCGGATAGCGATACAGTGCCGGAGTAACGCCTGGGCCGGGAGGACAAAAGGATAGTGCTCGGGCTCCATGACGCTGGCCTCACTGGATCCGCCGACGTACACCGCATCAACCCCTTGTACGACATCGACCCCGAACGCGGGCGTATCAAACAGGTTTAACACCCGGAACTGGCTCACGGCCAGGTCACTAAACCCGGCAAAGCTGTGCAGCTCTTCACGCCGCGTGGCGGCTTCTTCTCGAATCTGTAACAGCAGGATTCGCAGCTCTGATCGACTTGGCCTGGGTCGATCAGGCACCACCCTATTGGACATAACGGATCTCCACTACTAGGCTGCAACTCTGGGCCCGTAATCGCATTAGCAGCCTGTTAGACGACTACTGTCGGCTGACAGTATTAGCCTGGGGCTATGGCGAACAGATGGGCGCTATTGCAGCCCGTAACGCTTGAATATTTTCTGCGCCTCTCCCTGCTGCTGCAACCGCTGCAGCTGATGATTGAAGCCATCCACCCACGCCTGGGAGACCCGCTCTGGATTAAAACCCACGAAGTACTCCAGCTGGCGGTGTCGCAGCGCATAACTAAGTTCCGGTAGTTGTAACTGACGGATAATCGCCTGGCCCACCTCGCGGTTGGAGTAGACGGCAGTGACACGCCCCACCGACAGCAACCGAAACGCGCTTTCACTGTCGATCACTTCAATAATTTCAAACTGATGCCCCTGTTGCTGCAGAGCGCGCAGGCTGCTCAATGTATTGGAGGCCTTCAGCGCGGCAATCTGGTACCCCGTCAACGCTTCGCTGCTGAGCTGATGCAGAGGATCATCCCCCTGCACATCCATATTCGGTCGTGAGCAGGGTGCTACTAAAGCGCAACCTGCGACTGCGCTCCAGATTCCAGCCGATCACATACAGTGCCTCCGCTTCACCCAGGCCGACCAGTCTCTGACCGCGCTCCCAGGGGAGTAACTGATGCTCGCAGCGCTGCCCCAGTTCCTGGCACACGCTGTCGATCAATGCCCGCACCGGCCCTGCGACCTGCCCCTGCTCGATGTAGCTAAAGGGCTGAAAATTCTGAGTAATAAAACGCAAAACCGGGATTTGCTGGGTACTGATCTCCGCACCAAAGAGTGTACCGACGCTCAGCAAGGCACTGAGCAAGACGCCCAGGCGTAAGCCGTGGCCGATCATCGCAACAACCTGCTGAGACGGGGGCCAGCATTAAGCGGTTTGGCTGGGTAACGGTGCCTACGTAGTACTGAGCGGCTGTTCATGGGACCTCTATCAATCCGGTGGATGAATAGTTGGTGCGCTGCTAGCTAACCCCTTTGTGTTTAAGAAATGCCGCCAGTTCTCTGTCGGTGAAGCGGATGTGATTGTTCAACCAATCGGTCAGGAACTGTAAAAACGCGCGTGACTCTTCAGGATCTCCCGCCAACAATCGCAAATCAAACTCAAACAGATCGGCTGCAGTCTCATTATGCAGTCCTTTATGCGCGGCGTAGTCCGGGTAGTCGTACTCTTGCATCAGCGCTTCTTCGGCGCTGAAGTGCTCCATCGCGTAGTCGAGCAAACGGTTTAGAATATAAAGAAACTCATCCTGTGGTTTACCCTGATCCAGGGCATCCCAGGTATCGTTGATGTAGCCGATGAAGCGGCTATGCTGCTCGTCGATCGCCTTTATCCCTAACTTTAATGAGTCATCAAAAACAACAAGGCTCATGGAGTTACTCCCTTCTCTCGGTAAATGGGCTTTCGTCTAGGAGCCTGTCGGACTTAACACGAATCTGCTGCGGAAAAGTCCGACAGACTCCTAGCGGCAGTATGCCACATCTTTTCGTCAGACAGCCTGTAAGGTCCCGAGCACTGCATGAGTTTCCCCCGTATTTGACCGTTCTCTCGCTCACAGCGACCACAGAGTGCTTATTTTCCAGCGTTGCTAATCCATTCTAGCAACGGCCCGGTGAATTTTGTGGCTATGATCCTGATCAAAATCCTGCACGACACGACTTTGATTGAATCCTAGCCTGTAATCTCCAATAGAGACAAATTTGAACGCCGCTTAAATCATGTTCCGGCGCGACTATGCTAATATTTACCCCTACTCTTAGTGCGATTATATGGAGGTACACTGATGAGATTCAAGGGACTTATGGTCGGCTGCTTGGCGGCACCTGTGATGGCGGTTGCAAGCACCCCGGTTAACACCTATTTTTCTGTCGCCGTGACTGAAAACTCGCATAACCATGCCGGTGAAAATCTACTCTATCTCGACTTCCAGGCGACCCTCGACAGCCGTTTGGTGAGTAACCAGCACGTGGTCTCACCCAAAGTCGCCGATAACAGTATCCAACTGCTGTCTCTTATACACATCT
>SDWN01000484.1 GCA_004195305.1 Neptunomonas sp.
GTGATGTTCTGTTGTTTGCTGACCAGGACGATCTTGGTAAACACTTTCCATAGAAAAATAAAGGTCAGGATAGGGCCCAGATAAGTGGCCAGGAACTCCCAGCCGTTGGTGCTGGCACGGCCCACGGCACCATAAAAGGTCCAGGATGTAGCGTACACAGCCAATGACAGGCTGTAGATTACGGGACGGGTACGGGAGTTGAAGATCCGCTTGGCATGGCGCTCGCCAAAAGAGGCGATCGCAAAGAGTACGCCAACGTAGGTCAGCGAGATAAGGATGATAAACCAGCCGTCTAATAAAGCGTTTTGCATGCGTGGTACCGTTGTTTGTACATCAGAAGATCATACCAAGGTCTGAATAATGGGCGCTTAAGACCATCGTCTAGCAGAGCCGTCGTGCCTATGTGTAAATATGATATCTTATTGAATATGCAAGTATTTGTTTGCTTGTTTAACGCGCTGTTGTGGTCAAAACACGCGGCTGAGACTAAAGTCGGGGATTTGTTTGGAATCGCAGTTTGTTAAGTTGCACACTGTAATCTTTTATACCTGATATTAATAACAACAACAGAAGGAATGTGTCATGAGCATTAGTAAAGAAGATGCCCAGGCTTATTGGAAAGAGAATCTTAAAATCATATTCTCGTACCTAGTGGTCTGGTTTACGGTCTCTTTTGGCTGCGGAATCTTGTTCATCGAAGAGTTGAACTCCATCGATTTCTTCGGATTTCAGCTGGGCTTCTGGTTCGCTCAACAGGGATCCATTTTCGTTTTCTGTGGTTTGATCATTGCTTATGCCGCAAGCATGAACAAGCTCGACCAGAAATACGACGTACACGAATAACAGCGCCCATAACAATAATTTAATAGGACGGCTTTCTCTATGGAAACCCAAGATATCCTCAATTTTGCCTTTATCGGTGCATCCTTTGCACTGTATATCGGTATCGCGATCTGGGCACGTGCTGGATCAACCAAAGAGTTTTATGTTGCAGGCGGTGGTGTACACCCGATCGCAAACGGCATGGCTACCGCAGCTGACTGGATGTCAGCGGCATCTTTTATCTCCCTGGCGGGTATTATCTCCTTTATGGGCCGTGACGGCGCCGCTTACCTGATGGGCTGGACCGGTGGCTACGTCATGCTGGCGATGTTGCTAGCGCCTTACCTGCGTAAGTTTGGCAAGTTTACCGTGCCTGATTTCGTCGGGGATCGTTACTACTCCAACTTTGCGCGGGTTATCGCGGTTATTTGTACCATCATCATCTCCTTCACGTATGTGGCAGGCCAGATGCGTGGCGTAGGTATCGTATTCTCTCGCTTCTTGGGCGTAGGCATTAACGAAGGTGTTGTGCTGGGTATGGCGATCGTATTCTTCTATGCGGTATTGGGTGGCATGAAAGGTATCACCTATACCCAGGTGGCGCAGTACTGTGTGCTGATCCTGGCTTACACCGTTCCTGCTCTGTTCCTGTCGTTCCAGATCACCGGTCACATCCTGCCGCAAACAGGCCTGGGTGCTACGCTGGCGGATGGGCAGTCGGTACTGGCAACGATCAACTCGCTGTCAACTGAGCTGGGTCTGAAGGAGTACACCGCCGGTGGTAAATCAACACTGGATATGTTCTTCGTAACCGCGGCACTGATGTGTGGTACTGCGGGTCTTCCGCACGTTATCGTACGTTTCTTCACCGTACCTACCGTTAAAGATGCACGGACCTCTGCGGGCTGGGCGTTGGCGTTCATCGCTATCCTTTACACTGCGGTACCGGGTGTGGCGGCGTTTGGTAAACTGAACCTGATCAATACCGTAAACGGTCCTGAAAACGCCGGTGTGGCTTACACGGAGATGCCTGAGTGGTTCAAGACCTGGGAAACCTCTGGTCTGATCGGCTGGAGCGATCATAACGGTGACGGTAAGGTGCAGTACGCTGCCGGTAAGGCCTTTGAAGGTAAAGGCAAACCTACTTTCGATGGCGACAAGCGTAATGCTAATGGCTCTCGTGTGGTTACCAACGCTACAGACGGTAAGTTCGATGCGACTAAGCAGCCCTTTGCTAACGAGGTCTACGTTGACCGTGACATCATGGTGCTGGCTAACCCAGAGATCGCTCAGCTTCCAGGTTGGGTAATCGCGTTGGTTGCTGCGGGTGCGGTTGCTGCGGCACTGTCGACTGCGGCGGGTCTGCTGCTGGTAATCTCTACGGCGATTGCGCACGACTTGATGAAGAAGACCATTAACCCGAAAATCACCGAGAAGCAGGAGATGATGTATGCCCGTCTGGCTGCAGTCGGCGCTATCTTGGTTGCGGGTTACTTCGGTATTAATCCTCCGGGATTCGTTGCGATCGTGGTGGCACTGGCCTTCGGTCTGGCGGCTTCATCGTTCTTCCCTGTCATCGTCATGGGTATTTTCTCTACCCGGATGAACAAGGAAGGTGCGATTGCCGGTATGATCGTCGGTATCGGTTCTACCATGGCCTACATCGTCTACTTCAAGTTCATGGGTGGTACCAAGGACGAAATGTTCATGGGTATCTCGCCAGAGGGCTTCGGTACTGTGGGCATGATCCTGAACTTCATCGTGGCGTTCATTGTGTCTTCGATGACTCCACCACCACCTGTTGAAATTCAGGAGTTGGTTGAGAGCATTCGTATTCCACGTGGTGCCGGTGAAGCGCACGCCCACTAAGTCAAAAAAGTGACCTAGTCACTGTTCGATAGGGCACACCTTCAGTTACTGTTGGTGTGCCTTTTTTGTTTTGGTTGTTCGTTATTATTTGAAGTTTGCGCAAATGTTATCAGGCTGGTGTGCAGTCAGATAACATTTGCACAGTTTTCAGCAGGAGTTGAAGTCGATGTCACAGGAGTTTAATACCAGTAATCTGCCCTTTAGTTTGCTTGAATCGGGCGAGCTGGCGTTGCTCAAAAACAGTCTGGATATCGGCTACTACCAGAAGGGCGAGAGCCTGATCACGGCTGGGGAGGAGCCGGAAGGGTTGTTTATTATCCTCAAGGGCAAGGTGCGCGAAACGGAATCCAAAGGTGGTGCGGATGAGCATGTTTTCGTTCACTACAGCAATGACGATTATTTTGGTGCCTGGTCGGCGCTGAAGGGCAAAGCGATCCATAATTTCGTCGCGGAAGAGGAGACCATTGCCCATATTCTGCCAACCAAGTCATTGCTGGAGCTGGTCTACAGTAATCCTGGTTTTGGTGATTATTTCAGCCGCACACTGGCGGCCAAGACTGAGATTCATGAGCAGCAGGGTGGCGATCAGGGGATGGCCGAGTTCATGCTGGCGCAGGTCGACGGAGAGACGATGCGCGAGCCGCTGATCGCGCCGGAGGATGCAACAATCAAGCAGACCACCGCGCTGATGCGCGAGCGTCATGCCGACTGCGTGCTGGTCAAGAAGGGCGGCCGCTACGGCATTGTTACTGGTACCGATCTGCTCAATGCGGTGGTGCTAAAAGAGCTGAGTTTGGCCACCCCGGTGGCAGATATTGCCAGCTATCGGTTGATTACCGTTGAAACGGGCGATTATCTGTTTAATGCATTGATTTTAATGACGTCTCAGCACATCGAGCGGGTCGTGGTGGTGAAGGAGGGGCGGCTCAAAGGGGTCGTTGAGCTTACCGATGTATTAAGTTATTTCTCCAGTCACTCGCATGTGATCGGGCTGCGGATTCAGCGCGCGACTTCGATTGAGGATTTAGCGCGTGCAGCGCTGGGGATAAATGATCTGATTCGCTCTCTGGCCTCGCACGGGGTTAAGGCCCGGTTTGCGATGGATCTGGTTTCGGCAATGAATGAGCGGGTGATGTCCAAGCTGTTCACCCTGTTGGTTCCTGAAGATATTTTGCCGCATGTGTGTCTGGTCGTGATGGGGAGTGAGGGGCGCGGCGAACAGATTATGAAGACCGATCAGGACAATGCCGTGATTATGCGCGATGGTCTGGATTGGCCGGAGCGTGAAACCGTGTTGGCAGCCTTTACCCGGATCCTGATCGAGTTTGGCTATCCCGAGTGTCCCGGGAATATCATGGTGTCCAATCCCTATTGGGTCCAGCCACTGGGCGACTGGACCGACCGGATGAGTCGTTGGGCCAGTGATGCACAGGGGGAGTCGTTGATGAATTTGGCAATCGCCGTCGATGCCAAACCGGTGGCGGGGAATCCTGCCTTGTTTAAAGCTGCTCGGAACTGGTTTTTCCGGCAGATGCATGACAATGAGCTGTTTTTCTCCCATTTTGCCAAGGCGTCGCTGACATTTGATACGCCCTTGACGTTTTTTGGCGGGATTAAGACCAAGGATCACTCCATCGATATTAAGAAAGGCGGAATTTTTCCCGTTGTACATGGTGTGCGTACGTTGGCGTTGCAAAGCAGAATTATCGAAACGAATACCTTTAGGCGTATTGATGCCTTGATCGAGGCGGGGGTCTTGCAGCGCCAGCAGGGGCGGGATCTGGCGGAGGCGTTATCGATCTTTATTCAGATTCGTTTGGCGCAGCAGTTGCTGCGCATAGGTCAGGATGACTTTAATGAGTCGCCCAATCATGTCT